>NZ_MRBY01000007.1 GCF_001904615.1 [Limnothrix rosea] IAM M-220 | reverse complement strand
TTGGCTTAAGAATTAATCTCCTTGCGGGAATTATCAACTACGGACTTTCCTTGCTGTCTTGATTCATGCAAGAGGTCTTATCTTTGCGATGGAAAAAAGACTTGATGTTGGTTTTAGGGACGTTTTTTGTGCCGAGATAATTTAGAGGATTTACGACGGGGATGGCGAAGCACATGCCATGCTGTTTTGATGCCAGCCCAAGCACTGCGGCTATTGTGATGAACTTGCTTAATTTGTTTTTGGGTGTTGTGAATGCTGTGTTCGGTGTGTTTGATAATATTTTTCGCGCTTTTTAAACCGTCTTCGAGTTCATTGCCTAGTTCTGATAGTTCTCCTCCAGTTTTGCGTAAGGATTCTAAGGTGCGTGGCAATTCTCTATTTAATGTGTCCAAGAGTTTTTCGGCGCTACGGGCGACTCGACCCATTTCTAGGAAGGCGGGAAAGGCGGCGGCCAGCACGGCAGTGAGGGTGATCGCAACTAATAAAAATGACAGAAGTAGCCAGAAAAAAGGGTTTTGCACGGGAAAACAGTGGGCTTAGGAATGGTGCACTAGGGCGATCGCCTAACTTTTGGATAGTTTATAAGTCTACAGATGCAGGACTGTCTGGGGGTTAGTTTGGGGGAGAGTCAATGTCTGGCGACACAAAAATCTCTTCTTCTGGTGATGTTTCGAGGCGCTCGGATTCGGCTTGGCTGGCTTCCATTCCGGCGGCGATCGCCTCCTGTAACCGTTGTAGCGTGCCTTCCCAATTACGACGGGCATTATCTGAGAGTTGATCGGCTTGCTTTTGAAATGTTTCAGATAATTCGTCAGCAAGTTCTGGGAGATTGTCCATTGATTGTTTCAAAATTTTGCGGGTATCTTTACCGGAGCGGGGGGCGTACAATAGCGCGGCGATCGCCCCAAGGGCACTACCAACGAGTAAACCACCGAGAAAAGCACCATCATTTTGATCAGACATTAAAGATTTACTCCCATCACAGCAACGTTTTTATTGTAAAAGAGGACTGGTCAAACCCTGAGGTTGTTGCAACTTAAACCATGAAAATCATTATTCAACGGGTTAGCAGTTCCCAAGTATCTGTCCGAGGCAAGATTGTCGGCAAAATTGGCCGGGGGTTAAATGTGCTAGTCGGTATTGCACCGACAGATACCGTCGCCGAACTCGCATGGCTCGCGAATAAATGTCTAAATCTCAAACTTTTTCCGGGCGCGGACGGTAAACCTTGGGCACAATCGGTGCAGGATATTGGTGGTGAAATTTTAGTGGTTAGTCAGTTTACGCTTTATGGAGATTGTCGTAAAGGTCGCCGCCCTTCTTTTAGTGGTTCTGCGAAACCAGATCAAGCTCGGCAACTCTACGAGCAATTTGTCGCGCTCCTACAGCATAGTGCTGTGCCGATCCAAACGGGAGAATTTGGTGCAATGATGACCGTTGATATTGTGAATGATGGCCCGGTAACCGTTGTTCTAGAACGGGAAGCGGCAACCTGAAATTGTGGCGAAAATACAACACCATAGGCTGATCTTTAATCTTTGAGTGTTTCTATGGCGATCGCCCGAAAAAAATTACAAAATGGTGAGGGTATTACGGATTTATCTGGGTAAGACTCGATGAATGCAATAACAACAACCGCCATAGGATTTTTCTGAGGTAGCTAAGTGTCCCGCTCATACGCACATAAGATTAAATATTGGGCTGTTTTGGGGTTGTCATTACCCTTGATTTTCGCCTGCGCAACAGAGGCGATCGCCCAGCTATCAGCAGCCAAAGACGGCACAGGTACAACCGTAAACCAACAAGGCAACAACTTCACGATCGGCGGCGGTAGTCTCTCTGGAGACAGTGCAAACCTTTTCCATAATTTTGCAGACTTTAATCTCAACTCATCCCAGACCGCCACATTTCTCGGCAACCCAGCCCTACACAATATCCTTTCTAAAGTGAGCGGCGGCAATCCTTCCTATATTGATGGACGATTACGAGTGAGCGGTAGCGATGCCAATTTATTTTTGCTGAACAGCTCCGGGATTGTATTTGGCACGAATGCCCAGCTTGACCTCTCCGGCAGCTTTACCGCAGCGACAGCTTCCAATGTGGGCTTTGCCAGTGGTGAATGGCTTAACAATGGTAATTATGCCAATCTCGTCGGTACGCCAACGCTGTTTTCCTTTGATGGCATAGGGGCAATGATTAATGGCGCAGATTTGCAGGTAAATGCTGGGCGATCGCTGCATCTTTTTGCCTCAAATATCGTCAACACTGGAACCCTAGCCGCTGAACAAGGCAACATCCAAGTGATCGCGATCCCCGCCAATAATACTCTGCGTCTGAATCAAGCCGGTCAAATTTTAGGGCTGGAATTACCGATATCAACAACCAGTTGGAATATTGTCGATCTCCCCGAACTCTTGACTGGCACAACCCTCGATACCGGTTTAGTCGTCGATGGTAATACTGTTCAGCTTGCTGCCGATGGGACGATTATTCCCCAAAATGCCGGCAGTACTTTTCTTAACGGTTTGCTCAGCACCGTGGGCAATACAGGCGGTGAAATTAATCTATTCGGTCAGGCGATCGCCCTCCATGACGCAACCATTGATGTGTCTGGCACAATCGGTGGCGGCAAACTTTTAATGGGCGGAGACTACCAGGGCCTAGGAGAATTCCCCCATGCCCAAACCACCTCAGTTAACATAAACTCATTTTTAAAAGCCGACGCGATAGATGCCGGAAATGGCGGTGAGATCATTGTTTGGTCAGACGCTAGAACCGATTTTGACGGCTTTCTTTCAGCCACAGGCGGGTTTAACAATGGCGATGGCGGATTTGCTGAAATTTCCTCTAAAAGCATCCTCGACATAGCATCCGGTTGGTCTCGACGCATTACCCTTGATGCTCCCAATGGTTTGTCCGGAAACCTATTGCTGGATCCCACGAATATCACCATTTTGGCCGAGCCACCAAGCTCCGATTCAATTATAGGCAGCCCATTCCAACCCAACGCGACCTCAACCCTACTAGATTCAGACATCGTTGATTTTCTCGATGGGATTCCAGAGATCAGAGCAGGAGCAGATCTCACAATTACAACTGCTGGCAACGGCGGCGATCAAGGCAATATCGTTGTTCAAGAAAATGCCAACATCACCTGGTTTTCCAACTCCAGCCTCACACTACTCGCCGATAACAATATTCAAATTGCGGCGAATGTTGACTTTGCTGCGGATGGAACAGGCGATTTGACCTTAGATGCAGGCAATCAAATTATTAGCGATAGTGACCTATGGATTGGTGGAGGTGACCTTACTTTAAAAGCCGTTGACGACATTAAGGTTGAAGGCCTATTTTCCTTCTTTAGTGGGGGAGGTGCGAGTAATATTCTTGCTCAGTCTGAGACAGGATCTATCTTTACTGGCGCAATTGCCATACCGGGTTTTAGCGGTGATGCAGGATCTGTTGTGCTAACGGCTAAGGGTGATATTGAAGTTGAATTTATTGATGCTAGTAATCTTGACGGAAATGGCGGCACCATCGATATCTTTACGGAAGGATTTTTCCGGGCAACGGGGACTAGTTTCCTAAGTGGTAGTGGCGAAGAATTTAGCTTGACAACAGTTAGTGAAGTGTTTACTGAAAGTCCCATCGGTGACTCAGGAGGCGAAATGCCAGCGTTAGCTTCCGGTGGTATTCGCATAGAACATGGTGGGCAAGGAATTACTCCATTTATTGTGGGAGATGCCGCCATTAATGGTACAGAGGGTTCAATTATTAGCGGCACTATTATTAATCGTTTGGGGATGGAGCCTGAAGGCTTTCAATCTGAAGGGGGTAATCGCATTGTCCCGACGGAAACCTACTTCGACACCTATATTCAAGGTGATATTGAGATTATTACGACAGCTGTGCCAGAACCATCAATGGTCGAGCCGCCAGTCATCCCTGATCTCCCTGATTGTTTTCCCGATTGTGCTAGGGAGAAGCCATCGCGATCTATTCCCACTGGAACACAGGAGGAAGAAATCAAAGGAGAAAATCCCCGTGACACTCTGAAATTTATTAGTGAGGCAACGGGTCAAGAGCCTGCCATTCTTTATGTTTATACAGAGATGCTTGATGGGGAGTCTGCTGATCCGGAGACGGTTTCTGTCAAAAATCTTGGTGAGAAGGCAAATCTGAAAGTGTTGGATGGGGAGGGTGAAACTCAATGGGAATATAGTGGCGATCGCCTCACGGATTATCTCAACAACGCTACCTACAATTTCCTCAACCCCCGTGCCACCCTAAACGAAGATGCCGTATTAAATTTGGTGCTCGTTACCCCTGATGGTGAATTTGTCCGGCGTAGAGTTGCAGGGATTAACCGTCGTGAGTTGATGACCCAAGCACAGGCCTTTATACGCAGCGTCAGTAATCCCCGGTCGAGTACGGCCTATCTCAAACCGGCACAGTTTCTCTACAACGCAATCATTGCACCCATTGAAGCGGAACTCGATGCGAAAAATATCAATAATCTCAGTTTTATTCTGGATGATGGATTGCGAACTTTACCGGTGGCGGCACTCCATGATGGTGAACAGTTTTTAGTGGAAAAATATAGCTTGGGTTTAATGCCGAGTTTTTCGTTGACCAACACTGCTGGCTATCTACCACCTAAGGAAAATCAATTGTTAGCTTTGGGGGCTTCGGAATTTGATGATCAACAGGATTTACCCGCAGCTCCCCTAGAGGTGGAAATTATCACGCAAGAAATTTGGCCGAGAGAAACTAGCACTTTCTTAAATCAACAATTTACGGTGGATAATTTACTCAGCGCCCGGGAAAAAAGAGCCTACGGTATTGTGCACTTGGCAACTCATGGTGAATTTTCGAGTGGTGGTGTGGACTCATCCTATATACAATTTCACAATCAACGGGTCACCCTTGGTGAGCTAGCACAGTTGCGTTTAGGGGATCCTCCCATCGAACTACTGGTGCTGTCGGCTTGTCGCACTGCTATCGGCGATCGCCGTTCTGAGCTAGGCTTTGCCGGGTTAGCCCTTTACTCTGGGGCAAAGGCCGCGATTGGCAGTATTTGGTACGTGAGTGATGTGGGGACAATGGGGCTGATGGCAAAGTTTTACGATGAGCTCCAGCGATCGCCCATTAAAGCTGAAGCCTTACAGCAAGCACAGATTGCCCTACTCAATAATCAAGTGCGCATTGAAGACTTTACGCTGCGTATCGACGACCGCATTATTCCTTTACCTGACGAAATTCGCGGACTACGCCATGTCGATCTCTCCCATCCGTTCTATTGGGGTGGGTTTACTCTTGTGGGCAATCCTTGGTGATTTTTTTGATGTTGTATGGTTAAGGATTCTGATTTTCCCATTTGTCACGCTGATTTTGCCATGACCGTAACACCCTCTAGGGCGATCGCCTGATTAATGGCATCACCAAGAAAATTGACATTGCCATAGTGAGGGACGAGTATTTTCAAGCAGTTTGAGGCTGCTCCCTCAAGTGCTAGCGGCAGTAAAGATAAGTCATCCTTTTCTGGGGAGTTCTGGGGCAAAGTTTCAACACAGCAAAAACGACCCTTCCTCTTAGCCCACCACACTAAACAACGATGGATATTCATGTGGCGATCGCCATCCTCACCCAAGGAGAAAAAGTATTAATGCAACTACGGGACGATATCCCAAATATCGTTTATCCGGGACATTGGGGCTTTTTTGGCGGACATCTAGAGGCGGATGAGACCCCAGAAATTGCCCTAGAACGGGAACTCTTCGAAGAAATCAATTACCGGATTCCCCAGGAGCAAACCCAGCTGTTTGGACGCTATGGCGATCGCCTCAATACCAACAGTACAAAAAATGTGTGCCGCCACGTTTTTCAAGTCCCCCTAACTGTACCGATGAGTAAATTACAGCTCCAAGAAGGCTGGGATATGGCGCTGCTCACTCGGCAAAACGCGATGGACGGTGGTGCTTATTCCGAAAACGCTTGCCAGTGGCGGCCAATGCCCGAAATTCACCAACGGATCTTAATGGATTTCTTTAATCAATATGAGGATTAATTTTTATTTCCCATGAAGTGAAATTTATTGATTACAATAGGTTGATAAGCAGCTGAAACGAAGTCAAGGTCTAAAGTTTCACCGCATCTATTCTTCCCCTGATTTTTTTAAATTGTCCGTTACCATATTTTTGAGATTTTAGCCCTCATCCCTTGAGGTGGGCGCAAACAATCTGAAAAGTTCAGTTAATTCTGAGCATTATAGCGGGAACAATCTTAAGTAAAGTCTTGACTTCAGTAACTAGGCTGTTTGATTGCTCCTCTTACGCCTAACTTATTCGCCTATCCCCCGGCATCTAAATCCTATGATACAGACTGCTCCATTCCTACCGCTTTCTCCCAAAGCTATTTTTAATGGTGCCCTCGGAACAATTTCTCTTCTAACTTTTTTGGCTGCGACCCCAGTGAACCGCCCGGCGATCGCCGCTATGGAAGACAGTCCTAAAGTACTTGTTGACGAAATATGGCAAATTATTCATTCCGAGTCTGTCGCGAAACACTACGATGCAGAGGAATGGCTCGAACTGCGTCGTACCCTATTGGAGCAGCAATACGATAGCTACGATGCCGCCTACCGAACCATTCGAGATGCCCTCGATACCCTCGGCGATCCCTACACTCGCTTCCTTGATCCAGAGCAATTTGATAGTTTAACGAGCCAAACCACCGGTGAGCTTTCCGGTATTGGCATTCGCCTAACGATTGACGAAGAGACAGGTTTATTAACCATTACAGATGTTTTAGAAAATTCCCCGGCAAAGACAGCGGGTTTAGAAATTAATGACCAGATTATTCAAATTGATGGTCAAATTACAGCCTTGCTGACCCTTGAGCAATCTTCCGAGCTGATTCGTGGTCAAGAGGGTACGGCTGTGATGTTAAAGGTTAGTCGTCCCGAACGCCCAGAGTTTGATCTGGAATTGGTGCGGGCAACCATTGAGCTGCCAGCCGTTACCCATCGTGTCAAAACAGTAGAGGGAGAGCAGGTTGGCTACATTCGCCTCGATGAATTTAGTTCCCACGCAGCGGAGCAAATGTATAAGGCTATTCAAGATCTAGAATCTAAGGATATTTCAGGTTTTGTTTTAGATCTGCGGGGCAATCCCGGTGGCCTACTCTACTCCAGCGTTGATATTGCGCGGATGTGGATGGAAGAGGGGGCGATTGTACGTACGGTTGATCGCAAAGGTGGCGATCGCGAATTTAGTGCAAACCGTACAGCCATCACCGATTTACCTTTAGTGGTGCTTGTGGATGAAAATTCTGCCAGTGCCAGTGAAATTTTAGCAGCCGCCCTAAAAGATAATCACCGAGCAACCTTAGTCGGTACCCGCACCTATGGTAAAGGGACTGTCCAGTCTGTCCATGAGCTTTCCAATGGCTCTGGTTTAGCGGTCACCATTTCTCGCTATTATCCCCCCAGCGGCGTTAGCATCAACCTCAATGGTGTTAACCCAGATATTACAGTGGAGCTCAGTCGAGAGAAGTTTGTCGAGCTGAATAGTAACCCTAATTTGGTGGCCACCAATGCCGACCCTCAATATTCTAAGGCTGTTAATATTCTGAGGAATCAGCGCCTCAGCGATCAATCCCTCAACGAAAATCCCCTCAATGCACGCACGCCCTAGGGTAGAAATTGGCGATCGCCCGTCATACTTGTTTTAAGTCTATGAGAAACTTTTGTTACAATCGTTTACATAGGAACTATTCACATAGGCGATCGCTCCAGACAGGTTATGCCAGAACAGACTCAGACCACTGCGACCATATCTAATCAGGTAAATCCGCTTGCCTCTGACGACTGGCGTTACAATCCCAGCAAAATTGACAAACTAGCAAAAGAACGTCCCTTTGCAGTTTTCGGCCGGCTCACAAAAATTGTGACAAGTTTTGCTGGATTCGCCATTCATATCTGGTGGGACAATCTCCTCGGTAAGAATAAATCTCCCAAGGCGCAGACATCCCAAGCAAACCACCTCAAGAAAATTTTGACAGACCTAGGGCCAACCTACATCAAGATTGGTCAGGCCCTGTCCACACGCCCCGATTTAGTACCGCCGGTTTACCTGGCCGAATTAACCGATTTACAAGACCAGCTGCCCTCTTTCCCCAATGCGATCGCCTTCCAGTTTATCGAAGAAGAACTGGGACAGCCCCCCGAAAACATTTACGCTGAAATTTCGCCAAAGCCCCTTGCCGCCGCGTCCCTGGGTCAAGTTTACCAAGCCCGACTAAAAACCGGTGAACGAGTTGCCGTGAAAGTCCAACGCCCTGACCTTGAGCAACGCATTACCCTTGACATTGCCATTATGCGGAAAATTGCCCGTTGGCTCCAGACCAATGTGAAGCAAGTCCGCTCAGATTTAGTTGGGATTACCGACGAATTTGCTGGCCGTATTTTCGAGGAGATGAACTATACCCAAGAGGGTAAAAATGCCGAACTCTTTAAAAAATATTACGGCGGCATGGAAGAGATCTATGTCCCGAATATTTACTGGGACTACACCGGCAGGCGCGTTTTAACAATGGAATGGCTGGACGGGATCAAGCTCACCAACCTAAAGGAAATTGCCGCCCTCGGCATTGATGCCACCCACCTTGTGGAAGTCGGTGTTGAATGTTCCCTGCGTCAGCTCCTCGAATATGGGTTTTTCCATGCCGATCCCCACCCCGGTAACCTACTGGCCTTAGAAGATGGTCGTCTTGCCTATCTCGACTTCGGCATGATGAGTATGATCAAGCCCTACCAACGCTATGGCCTCATTGAAGCAGTCGTACATTTAGTCAATCGTGACTTTGAGTCCCTTGCCCATGACTATGTCAAACTTGATTTTCTGACACCGGATACCGATTTAGCACCGATTATTCCTGCCCTCAGCACTGTCTTTGGTAATGCCCTTGGCGCTAGCGTAGCGGAGCTAAACTTTAAAAGTATTACCGATCAGATGTCTGGCATCATGTACGAATTTCCGTTTCAAGTGCCGGCCTATTACGCACTGATTATTCGTTCAATGGTGACCTTAGAAGGGATTGCCATTGGCGTTGATCCGGAGTTTAAGGTTCTGAGCAAGGCTTATCCCTACATTGCCAAGCGTCTACTAACGGACGAATCGGAAGAGTTGCGCAGTTCCCTCAAGGATTTGCTCTTTAAAGATGGTAGTTTCCGTTGGAACCGTCTTGAAAACCTTCTTCAAAACGCGAAGACTTCCCAGGATTATGACTTGGAAAATGCTGTAAATCAGGCTGTGGATTACATTTTTTCTGAGCGGGGTGATTATATCCGTGAGCAGTTGGCTGAAGAAATTGTGCAGTCAGTGGATGCTTTTGGTCGTAGCACTTTCCAAAGTCTGACGAATTTGGTACAGCAGCGTCTGGGTCAGAAAAAGGATATTACACGCTCGAAAACGGAGATGATTGACACGGAGGGCCGTGCAAATTTAGAGCATATCCAAAATATTTGGCAGATTTTACAAGATACGCCTGATTTTGACCCGACATTCCTATTGCCTTTAATTCCCCGCGTGTTGATTAAGCCTGAAACTCAGCAGCTTGGCCAAAAGATTGCGGAAGGTTTACTGCAGAAGGTTGCCGCACGATTTATTCGGAATGTGCTTTTAGCGGATCGGGAGTCTGTTGCTAGTGCTAAGACGGTTGATGTTGATGTGATTCGTTATCCTTCTAATATCTCTGCTCCAAAGGCGGCTTTACGTTAAAAGTAGATCTTGTGTATGGGTTCGGTCTCACTCAACATAATCGAATCAAGCTAAGGTTAGGTATTGAGCTTGGGTGATAGATCGGGTAGATGTTTAAAATTCTTCATCTTGCAGATATCCATATGGGTAGTGGTTTTTCCCATGGACAGGTCAATCCGGAAACGGGGATTAATAGCCGCCTTGAAGATTTTGAGCGTACTTTGAGTCTTTGTATGGATCGGGCGATCGCCGAACCGGTAGATCTCGTGATTTTTGCGGGTGATGCCTTTCCCGATGCGACTCCTGCCCCCTATGTCCAAGAGGCCTTTGCTGAGCAATTTCGCCGTCTCGCCGATGCCAAGATTGCTACGGTTTTATTAGTGGGAAACCATGACCAATATTCCCAAGGGAGTGGCGGCGCGAGTTTAAGTATCTATCGCACTCTTGCCGTACCCGGTTTTATTGTCGGTGAAAGCCTGAAAACCCATCGCCTAACGCTGCCGAAAGGTGAGCTGCAAATTATTACGCTGCCGTGGATTAACCAATCAACTTTACTGACTCGTCAGCAAACAGAAGGCAAAACCTTAGCCGAAATTCACGACATTTTGCTTGAAAAGCTGAAGCCTGTGTTGGAAGCAGAAATTCGTCGTCTTGATCCGGAGATCCCAGCGATTCTGGTGGGTCACTTGATGGCGGATCGCGCTAATCTTGGTGCTGAACGTTTTTTAGCTGTGGGGAAAGGCTTTAATATTCCCATTGCGTTTCTCAATCGTCAGGAATTAGACTATGTTGCCCTCGGCCATGTCCATCGCCACCAAAATTTAAATAAAGACAATAATCCGCCCATTATTTATCCGGGCAGTATTGAGCGGGTGGATTTTAGTGAGGAAAAAGAAGATAAAGGCTATGTGATGGTGCATTTGGAAAAGGGTAAAGTGGCTTGGGAGTTTGTCCCTTTACCTGTGCGCAAGTTTTTAACGCTCAAGGTTGATGTCAGTGAAGAAACGGAACCGGAAGCGGTCATTCTTAAAAAGATTAAAAAAGCCAATATTAAGGACGCGGTGGTGCGGCTGATCTATAAATTGCGGTCTGAACAGATTGAGCTGGTCAATCTTAAGGTTTTGCGGGAAGCTCTCGCTGAGGCTCACCAGATGGCCATTCAACCGGAATTGGTCAGTCAATTGGCGCGGCCTCGTTTGCCGGAATTGGGGGCGGGTCAATCGATTGATCCACTCCATGCTCTTGGTGCTTATTTAAATAATCGCGAGGATTTACGGGATATTGCTGAGGAGATGCAAATGAAGGCGGAGGAACTTTTTGCGGAGCTGGACTTGGTGCAATAGTTTTCTAGCCTGTGATGGACAGAGATTCTAGCAAGATTGATGGGGTTAAACAGGAGCCTTGCCAGCGGCGATCGCCACCGATTTCCACCACATGTTTAAGGGCTTCATAGACATTGCCGGAAACCATGGTGTCTTTCACTCGGCCAATCACCTCACCGTTTTTGACTTGATAGCCAAGGTCGATATTGACGGAAAAATCACCGGATAAATCTGCGCCGCCCCCTAAAATTTGGTCAACGATAATGGCATTCTCTAAATCTGCAATAATTTCAAGTGGTTGTTTTTCGCCGGGAGCAACGATGAGATTAATCAGATCTGGCGTTGGATAGCGCCCGAGGCTCGGCCGAAACCCATTGCCCGTTGGACGCAGACGTAATGCTTTTGAGGTGTGGCGATCGCCGTAAAAATCTTGAATTTCCCCCTCTCGGATTAAGGATAAGGCGCGGGTGGGGGTTCCCTCGTCATCAAAGTGACAAATATAAGGTTTGGCGGTGGGATCTTGGTATAGAGAAATTTTGGGAGACAGAACCTGTTTGCCTCCGGCATGACTCCATGGAGATGAACCTTCAAGGATAAATTTGCCGTTTAAGGCTGATGACACGGTTGACCACAACATGGATGCGGCATTGCTGGTGAATAAAACGGGTATTTTACCGCTGCTCGGACGCGTATTTTGTGTTGCCCACTGTAAGCGTTGCAAAATGGATTGGACAATTTCCGCCGTTTGGAGCTTATCTTGGGCGACTTCGCTGTCATAAACTGCGAGAAAATCATCGCCACGCATCCACTCTGCGCCGAGAAAAAAGCTGAGGGAAATATCTGCGGCTTCGCAATACAACTGATCTGAATTGAGTAATAATGTCTCAGAATGGTCACATTCAAAGCTACTGTGGCAAACGAGATCCGGGTAAGCTTCCCGCAATTGGGCGATCGCCGTTTTCCCCATTTCGATAAAGGTTTCGACAGAGAGTTCCTTGCCGATGGGTGGGTTGATATCCCGGCGCGGTTCGCAAAAATCAGGACGATTAATTCCATTCAGATCACTGAGGGCGATCGCCTTGTCCACGAGGGACTGGGGCTCGACTGCACCATAGGCTACCGCTAATCCCGGACGACCATCTCGCCAAACTCGAAGGGCTGTACCGACTGATTCGGAACTTTCTAGTTGCTTTAACCGGTTAGATTCAAAGGTAACCGGGCGCGAAAAAGAAGAAGATTGGTAGACTTCTGCGTCCTGCGCACCAGATTTTAGCGCTGTGTCAATCAGCTGTTGGGCAAACGCTCGATTTAATTGCATGAACTATCTAAGCTTGTACTTCGGTCGAGGTGGATTCAGAATCTTCTGGTTCGGTTGGAGCAGCCTCAGTTTCGGCTGGAGTCGTTTCGGGAGTGGGAGGATTTAAAATCCGTCGCTGCAAAAAACGATCAGCTTCTTGCACTTTAAAATCTCGCCCCTCTTGGGCAAATAAATCCCGTGCCTGCACAATAAAGGTTGTGGCTTTGCGTGGCTTCCCTAAAGCTTGGTAACAAACGCCAATATTGAAAACCGCTTCGCTGAGGCTCGGCTCACGGATTAAGGCTTGCTCATAGGCGGCGATCGCCAAGGTATATTGTGCCTGTTTTTGATAAACAACGCCGAGATTGTAGTGGGACAATGCATCGTCAGGGTCAAGATTAAGAGCCTCTTGAAACGCCACTAACGCATCATCTAGATCACCATTTTTTAGTGCCGCTACCCCCAGTTGACGATAGGCACTCACATTATCGGGATTAAGGCGAATCGTCCGCTCAAAGCGTTTGGCAGCACCATCGTAATTTTCCGCCTCCGCCAGCAATAAACCGTAGTGATATTGGGCAAGGGCATTTTCTGGGTCAAGGGATGCGGCACGACCCACCGTATTTAAAGCTTGCTCTAAATTATTTTCTTTGAGGTATAGCAAGCCAAGTTGGTAATAGGCTGGTGCATAGTCAGGGTCAAGCTCAATAGCCGTTTCAAAGTTGGCGATCGCCTCAGCAGTACTACCAGCCTCTGCCAGCAAAATACCGAGGTTATTGTAGGCGGCAACATAGGTATCATCTAGCTCTAGCACCTTAACGTATTGTTCTTGGGCAGAACGGGACTGGCCTTGGACATCGTAGGCAAGACCTAGTTGGAAATAGGCATCAACAAATTCTGGATCGAGGCGAATGACTTGGCCAAAGGCGGCGATCGCCGGGCGGAGATCCCCAAGATCATAGGACACTAACCCCAAGTTGTAATAGGCTTCCACAAACAACGGATCATACTGCGTCGCACTTGCATAGGCTGCCTGTGCCTTGCGGGGTTTTTCTGCTTCGAGGAAAAGGTGACCCTGTAGATAATGAGCCATCGGCATCCAAGGATCAAAATCTAAGGCAATTTCAACATATTTCGTTGCCCGCGCAAATTCCCGCCGTTGGTACAAATCCATCGCCTGCTGAAAGGCTTTACCCGCCTCCAGACTTTCGGTGTAAATACCGTTGAGCACCTGTTTATTGCCAACAAGCTGACTAGATTTTTCGGCGATCGCCCCCTGTTGGAAAAAAATACCGCCACTGAGGGCAAACATTAAACCAAGGGCAATCCGTCGTTGTTGTGAGCCAAATAACACAGGGTAACCTCCACCATTCTCCCTTTGTTTCACATCATACCCTTTGCTTGTGGCAAGATAGCCATCGCATCACCAAATGAATAAAATCGATACCCCTCGGCGATCGCCTCCCCATAAAGCGCCAATAATCTTTCCCGGCCGATCAACGCACTCACCAGCATCATCAAACTCGACTTAGGCAAATGGAAATTCGTAATCAAACCATCAACCACTTGCCACTCATAGCCCGGGTAAATAAATAAATTCGTCTTCCCTTGAAATCCCCGCAATTCACCGTCCGATGCCGCCGCCATGCCCTCCAGAGAGCGTACAGCCGTTGTCCCGATAGCAATTACACGCCCCCCCTTCGCCTTCGTTTCCTTGATTTTTTGTACCGTACTATCCGGCACATCAATCCATTCATAGTGCATATCATGGGTCGTAATATCATCAACCTCCACCGGACGAAACGTCCCAACCCCCACATGGAGAGTGATAAAAGCCCTAGCAATACCTTTCGCCCCAAGCTTATCCAATAACTCAGGCGTAAAATGTAGCCCGGCAGTAGGAGCAGCCACCGCTCCCGGTTGCTCTGCATAAATAGTTTGGTACTGATCCGGCTTGGCCTCAGAATCAGTGACATAGGGCGGAAAAGGAATTTCCCCAAAATCATCTAAAACAGACCAAAGATTCGTCGTTGCAGGCAAATCAAACGCAAGGACACGACCCCCAGTTTCAGGATCTCGATCAATAACCGTTGCCCTAAGAACCTGGTCTAAATCACGGGGTGACGTAAACGCAATTTCTGCGCCGAGGGTAAACCGTTTCCCCGGCTTCACTAAAGCAAGCCATGTATTAACCGACTTTTCTTCCAGCAATAGGACTTCTACCGGTGCACCCGTCACCTTGCGCCCGTGCAGTCGCGCCGGAATAACCTTCGTATTATTCATGATCAGTAGATCATTAGGCTGTAACCAATCACCAAGTTGGTAAAAATGCTGGTGGTGGTGAGTTGTCGGCGAGTCTAGGACTAATAGCCGGGAGTGATCGCGGGGAGTGACGGGCGTTTGGGCGATGCATTCCGGCGGCAGAATATAGTCGTAACTAGCGAGGTTTTGGTCAACAGTAGACATGGTAGGACAGGGAACAAAAATCTCCGGGTATAATGAATGAAATTCCGTCGACGGTATAGCGTAATTCTATCGGTGCAAATTAAGTCGTAATGCTCGAATCCAGCTTACATTATCCTATTTTCGGTAAAGAAATTCTTTGTCCCCACTGCCGTCAAACAATTCAGGCGCTCACCCTAACCGATAGCTATCTCTGCGATCGCCACGGCGCATTTGAAGCCAATCCGGAGACCGAAGAGCTCGTACACCTCCAGTCCAGTCGACAATGGAAACGTTGGGAAGAAAAATGGTATCGCCAACATACTCATCCGGATGGGATTCGCTTTGAAATCCATGAAGCACTAGATCGACTTTATACTAAAGGTTTTCGCGCCACAAAAATCACGATCGCCAGTCGTTACGAAACCCTAGTAAGCCGCTCCTTAGAATTACGCGCTCCCCGCACTCGCATTACCAGCGAACCATCACATACACCCGTTCAATCCCGTGTGCCCTACCTCTACGGTTTACCCGTGACCTTCAGTGATAATGGCGATCGCCAGAATGACGAAAAATGGAACATCGTTAACTTTGAACTAGAAACAGAGCCCGGTGTGCCCCGTCGCTACCCCTACCATTACCTCGTGCGAGACTAGACAAATAATAATCATCAAGACAGATATACTTGACAGTGATGGTAACCTTGACGATCAGCCAAAACCCTACCATTAATCCCACTCGTCAACTTTAAATTAAATTTAAATTAAAAGACGCATATTATTTCCCATCAGACTCAGCAGGCATTAGCTCACTAAGATCAAACTTCTTCAACTGATTTGCGAAATGGGGCAAAATCTCTTGGCAAAATGCCTCTGCCGCCTTAGAACGATAGCGATTAGGATTAATAATTACACTAAGAATCCGCCGCACTTCAACCTCTTCAATGTGGGCACGGTGTAATGCACCCATGCGCAGTTCCTTTTCAATGGCCGTTACGGACACAAAAGAAGCACCTAAACCGGACTGAACAGCATTTTTGATCGCCTCAATGGAATTGAGTTCCATTTCAATACGCAGACGCTTAGTATCAATATCGCAACGGGTTAAAACCTGATCAATCACTTTGCGGATAGTGGATTGGGAATCGAGAGCAATAAATTTCAGCTTATATAGATCATCGCGGTGAATGGTTTCTACCTTTGCCAAGGGGTGATTAATCGGCAAAATTAAAGACAGCTCATCTTCTGCATAGGGCACAATTTTGAGGGTGTCCTGCAACTCAGAAGGGACTTCACCACCGATAATGGCGAGATCCACTTGACCGTTCGCAACACCCCACGATGTTCTGCGGGTTGAGTGAACCTGTAATTGCACTGCGACATCGGGATATTTTTGGCGAAATAAACCGATCATGCGGGGGATGAGATAAGTACCCGTGGTTTGGGATGCGCCGACGATTAAAGTACCGCCCTGTAAATTTTGTAAATCTTCGATCGCCCGACAGGTTTCTTGGCAGAGGGTGATAATTTTTTCACCGTAATCAAGTAACAGATAACCGGCTTCCGTGAGTTGTGCCCTTCTACCACCTCGGTCAAAGAGGGGAACACTGAGTTGTTTTTCTAAGTTTTGAACCTGTAGACTGACCGCTGGCTGGGAGACGTAGAGGCTATCTGCGGCTCGCTTAAAGCTACCTTCGGTGGAAATGGCTTTAAGGATACGAAGTTGATCCAGAGTGAATGGAATGTCAGACATACAGCCTCGGCAAAAAGAAACGATAAAGAGGTATCGATGCTGGTTTCATGATTGACAGTACCACAATAAGGGGATCGTATCTCTTTTGATGGATAATATAGCCTGTACTAATTCGTTTAAAAATACTTCTATTGGCTGAATTATGGCGGAAATGAGCTGGTTTACGACAAGTCACTGGGTGATGTTAGGGCTTTTGGTTGGGTTTGCGATCGCCCACAGTGGATTAGCGGCGCTCCGTCCTTGGGGTGAAAAGAAGATTGGCTCTCGCCTCTACCGCGTCATTTTTGCATTGGTGAGCATTCCCTTTGCGACATGCTTAATTATTTATTTCTTTAACCACCGTTATGACGGGGCAGTGCTGTGGCAAATCCAAGGGGAAGCTTGGGTAAAGCCGACGGTGTGGTGGCTGTCAGCGATTTCATTTTTCTTTCTTTATCCTTCGACCTTTAATTTGCTGGAAATTGCTGCAGTACAACAGCCCCAGGTTCATCTTTATGAGAAAGGTATTATCCGTATTACCCGTCACCCGCAAATGGTGGGTCAGGTGATTTGGTGTGTTGGTCATCTTCTGTGGGTGGGGAGTTCGTTTATGT
The DNA here is from genome assembly GCF_001904615.1 of [Limnothrix rosea] IAM M-220. Classification (NCBI taxonomy): domain Bacteria; kingdom Bacillati; phylum Cyanobacteriota; class Cyanophyceae; order Chroococcales; family Geminocystaceae; genus Picosynechococcus; species [Limnothrix rosea] IAM M-220. The sequence goes on along the minus strand of NZ_MRBY01000007.1, from coordinate 106,765 downwards.
TGCTCACTTGTGTTGGTTTGGTGGCGCATCATTTGTTTGCGGTTTGGCATGGCGATCGCCGCCTAGAGTCCCGCTACGGCAAAACATTTCTCGCCGTCAAAGAACGCACATCGGTTATACCATTTCTCGCAATTTTCCAAGGAAGACAAACCCTCAAGCTTGGTGAATTTCTCAAACCTGCTTATGTGGGTGTGAGTGGCTTTATTGCGCTTCTATGGTGGGGACATCCTTGGCTGATGGTAATGACTGCAAAAGTGCCGTGGTAGATGTTTAAACGAATATGAGTTCTGATTGGGGATCAAGATCTAACCTTGGGTTTCTTAACCGAAAAAATATGATCCCCACGACCGATACAGGTAAGATAAGAGACCAAGATAAAATGTCTATATAACCAGAAACAACGGGAGATCATGGTTCTGTCGATCACCGAGGAAAATTTTAAGCAGACTGTTTTAGAAGCTGACCAGCCCGTCTTAGTGAATTTTTGGGCCCCTTGGTGTGGTCTTTGCCATTTATTACATCCCTTTCTCGTCAAAGTTCAGAAGGAATGGCAAGGGCAATTTTTATTGGTTGATGTGAATGCTGACGATAATTTCAAGCTGGCCAATACCTATCGGCTGAAAACATTGCCGACTTTGATTTTGTTTAATCATGGCAAAATTGTTGAACGTATTGATAAATTCCAAGACCGCGATCGCCTCAGCAGCCAGCTAGAACAACTCTTACAAGGTGTCGTAATTCCGAACCGATGACTTTGCCTTTGATCGTAATTTGTGGCGCGACGGCAACGGGAAAATCAAGTTTAGCCCTCAAGCTTGCCAAAGTATTAGATGCCGTTATTCTCAGTGCTGATTCACGGCAAATTTATCGAGAGTTTGATATTGGTACAGCCAAACCGAGTCCAGCAGAGCTAGCCCAAGCGCCCCATTATTTAATCGATATTTGTGAGCCAACGAAGACGCTAACTTTGGCTGAATATCAATCCCAAGCCCAAGCACTGATCGCTAAATTTCAAGCAGAAAATCGTTATATTTTGTTAGTGGGTGGGACTGGTCTTTACATTAAGGCGATCGCCAAAGGTTTAAAAATTCCGCGCGTTTCTCCTCAGCCAAATCTCCGCGAACAATTTACTAATCTAGGTCAAAAATATAGTTACCAACTCTTGCAACAACTCGATCCCATTGCCTGCGAAAAGATTCACCCCAATGACCAAGTGCGAACATTGCGGGCTTTGGAAGTTTTTTACGTTACAGGCAAACCAATCACCGAGCAGCAGGGCGAAAATCCCCCAGACTATCCCATTATTCAAATCGGCCTAGATTGCGATCTTGACCATCTCGAAGACCGAATCCGTCGTCGTACTCATCAAATGGTTGAGTTGAGGTTTGCGTCGGAAGTAAAAACCTTGGGGAAAAAATATGGTTGGGATTTACCATTACTCAAAACCCTCGGCTACGAAGAATTTGGAGAATATGTCCGTAACGAAACGACTGTTCAGGGGGCGATCGCCGCAACCATTTTACATACCCGTCAATTTGCCAAACGCCAACGAACTTGGTTCCGAGCCGTGCCCGAAATTAATTGGCTTAATAACGAAGATCCTGATTTAGTCCAGCAGGCGATCGCCGTCATTAAAAAGTCCAGTGCATGAGTGAAGCATAACGCGCGATCAAGACATTACTTCCGCAATTTCAATCACCTGATCTTCCCAATCTTTGACGAGAAAATTGAGAGGCTTTTCCTGACGAATTTTGTATTTTAAACGGCGAGACTGCACGCGCAATAAAACTGACTCCAAGCATTCCTTATCAAAACAAACATGGCGCTGTTGATTTTTTTTGCCTAAGCTTGCCCCAGACACAATATGCAACTGCGTATCTTTTTTGAGCTGATACCAGAGACCTTCCTGTTCCTTAACTGGGGACATGCCCATGGCCGAAGGTGATGCAGCGCCCATGTACATTGGATCAATACCACCGACACCACCGAGGGTTTGCTCATAGTTGTAGTAGTAATGCATCGGTACATCTGCCACAGGCAATTGTAAAATGCCCTCATAAAAACGCCTTGCCACATCCAAGTCTGAAACCATAATGGTATGAACCTTCGGGGCGCTGGTGAGAAACATCCACATCGCTACACCATAGGCACAAAGCAGCATAACCATAATGCCCTGGGTCGAAAAAAGCGAATCGAAGACCGGGAAAAATGCGCCGAGGTAAAGATTAGTAAGGATTGGAACAGCTGCAACCATAGATCAGGCGTTGATGAATAAATCGACTATGATGAAAGTCTAATGAGTCTGTTTAGGTGATTTTGTAAGCATTATATTGTAGGACATGGTTCAGATCCCGAGTTTTCCCGAAGCGAATCATCCCCTGATTCAATCCCTCAACCATTATAGCGATTTGGATTTGCTCACTCTTTTCCAGCGTTATCCGGAGCAGGGTAAGTATTTTACTGGGATTTTTTGTCGCTATTCACCGATTATTTATTCTCTGATCGGTAATTCTGCGCGATCGCCGGTGCAGGCAGACTACATTTTTGCATTGACATGGCGACATATTTTCCATGAAATGCGCGGTCTAAATTTGCGAGACGAAAATACCAACGCCGATACCCTACAAAATTGGCTAATCAACACCACGGCAATGTGCATCAACGGCACTGAAATGCCCCCTGTCGAATCGATCAACTACAACATCAAAGAAGCAACCCCCCCATTGTGGTGCTATCTCGAACAAGCCCTAGAACTCATTCCACCCTTGGCACGACTAATTTTGGTGATGGCCGATAATTATCACTGGAGTCCTACCCGCATTTCGGCATATCTCCAAGCAGAAGGCGAAAACCTTTCCACTGAAGATGTGGAATATTGGATTCAGCAGGGTCGCCAATTTGTCATTAACGAATTACCCGAAGATATTTGCGAACTTTATTTTCCTGAAGCCCTCGCATCCCGCGAAGATCTACTTGATGCCGTTTAAAATCAAGCTGCTTGTGCATCTGGAGGATGTCAGCGAACTTTTCCCAAAGTCGCCGAGCAACAACTGGTTCTACACGATTCATTGGTGATGCTGTGATTGTGACGCGATCTGTTGCGATTTTAGCCATTCTACCCGAACCATCCCTACGCCAAATCAAATGCTCCAGCCAATTTTGTTATTTTATTTGCTCGTCCCTTCTGCCAAGGGCTGATCAGCGTTTGCTGCTACCTCAAGCGGGCGTTCATAGATTTGCTGTTGCTTGTGTTCCGCATTAACCCGTTATTATTGTTGGAGTGTCTTTTAGAAAGGAAAACTTACGATGATTCTTCCCGGCAGTACAGTAAAAGTCATTAATCCCGACGATACCTTCTACCGTTTTACAGGCTTGGTACAGCGTGTCACCGATGGTCGTGCGGCGGTCTTGTTTGAAGGTGGTAACTGGGACAAAATTATTACGTTTAATCTCTCTGAACTCGAAGAGAGTAAGTAAGCTAGATGCGTTTGCCCTTGCCTCAATTTAGTCTTGGCGATCGCCACCCGGATCATATTGCGGAGGTCATCGAGACGACAACCACAGAATTCACGGCGCAATGTTTGGAACCAGAGGATTTAAGTTTCCCGGTCATGCCACCCTTCGGTAGTTGGGTAAAATCCTATGACGAAGAGTCCGGCAATGTGGTTTATGGCATCGTTACCTATGTGACGACATCCCCCATTGATTCTGTACATCGGGCAAGGGCATTGGGCATGAGTTTAGAGGAGTTGCGGGAACAGCAACCCCAGATTTTTGCCATGCTAAAAACTGAATTTCGAGCGGCAATTGTGGGCTTTGAAGCGCCGCCAAAACGAAGAAACAGTAAACGTGGCGAAGTGTTTCAATATTTACCGCCCCGCCCGCCTCAAATTCACCAATCGGTTTACCATTGCGAACCGGAAGAGATTATTCACTTCACTGACAAGCTCGAATTTTTACGGGTTTTATTGCAGGTGAATTGGGTTCCGCCGGAATCTCTCATCGCTGCATCTGTGCGAGAGGTTTACCGACTACGAAAAGGCGATCGCCAGTGGCTCGTAAACGTGGGGCGAATGATCAGCACCTTGCTCAAGGATGACTACGATCGATTGCGTTATATCCTGAGCCAAATTCATTGGTAATTTTAGAGAATCAAAAAGCGACCACATTTCCTGAATCAAGAGGAAGGCGATCGCCCAAAAAACAATTTTTGATTTATCCGTAAAATTTGTCTATAAAAAAATTAATCCCAACCGTTCTTGTCGAGGTACTTCGCCACAGTTTGCACATCCTTATCACCACGACCAGAACTATTGATCACGATGCGAGGACTACCTTCTAACCGAGGACAAAGAGTTTCAAGGTACGCAAAAGCATGGGACGTTTCAAGAGCCGGAATAATGCCCTCAAGCTCCGACACAAACCGGAAAGCCCTCACCGCATCCTCGTCCGTCACACTGTAATATTCCGCGCGGCTCGTATCCTTGAGATAACTATGCTCAGGGCCAACACCGGGATAATCAAGACCCGCACTAATCGAATGCGCCTCAACCACCTGACCTTCTGTATCCTGCAATAAATAGCTCATCGCGCCATGCAAGACACCCGGCTGACCTTGGGTTAATGTCGCTGCATGGTGGCCACTAGCCACACCAGAACCTTCCGCTTCAACACCGATGAGGCGAACAGAACGATCTCTAACAAACTCATGGAATAAGCCCATTGCATTGGAGCCACCGCCGACACAAGCCATGAGGATATCCGGTAAACCGCCCCATTTTTCTTGACATTGCTCACGAGTTTCTGCGCCGATAATCGCGTGGAAATCCCGTACCATCATCGGATAGGGGTGAGGCCCAGCCACAGAACCAAGAATGTAGTGAGTATTTTCGACATTTGTCACCCAATCCCGGATCGCCTCAGAAGTGGCATCCTTTAGCGTACCCGTTCCCGCTGCCACCGGTTGGACTGTTGCCCCCAGAAGCTTCATCCGAAAAACATTAAGTGCCTGACGTTCCATATCTTGCACACCCATATAGATGATGCACTCCATTCCGAAACGCGCACAAACTGTCGCTGTTGCCACACCATGTTGACCTGCGCCAGTCTCCGCAATAATCCGTTTTTTACCCATGCGCTTCGCTAATAAAGCTTGGGCGATCGCATTATTGATTTTATGAGCCCCAGTATGATTGAGATCCTCGCGCTTGAGATAAATCTGAGGGCCTGAGCCATCCGGGCGAACGTAGCGTTCCGTTAGCCGCTCTGCAAAATACAGTGGGCTAGGACGACCGACATAATCCTTAAGAAGAAGATCTAGCTCAGCTTTGAAGTCAGGATCATTACGGTACTGAGCATAGGCTGATTCCAGCTCAGCCAGTGCAGGCATTAAGGTTTCCGGTACATACTTGCCGCCATACTGACCAAAACGGCCAAGGGCATCCGGCTGATTCGCATCAAAGGTTTTGCTGCTGGGAGAAATCGGAGAAATAGTCACGGTGTACGTTATAGATGAAGAAAATAACTCTAAGTAGAGATATTGTAACCTCTTCATCCCAGTAGATTTGTCATCAACTCCCCGCAAGGGTTTAAGCCGTGACAACAGGCATAATTTTCATTAACGATGCTTGGCGTTGCTCAAATAATTTGTTGATGCCCTTAACGACAGTTAGCGTAATTTCTGGGCTAATGCTTTCAAGAAATCCCTCTTGGGACAACTCTCCCCGGAAAAAGAGCTTTGCGCGATCGCACTGTTCCCGTACCGCATCAAAACCAATAGATTTCACAATATAAGTTGCTAATGGTGAATTTTTGAGATCGTAGGAAGCATTTTGGTAACGACCTTTTTCTAATAAATCTAAAACCTCTTTCTCCACATCGTTTCTGAGGGTAAACGTACTCTCAATCGCAGGAATATAATCAATCAGCTTTGACTGAATATCGTCTTCACCTTGTGATGGTAATTCACCCATCATGCTAGATAAAGGAATATCGCGACCTAAGCGGCGAGAAATAGCCTCTAGAAAACCAATCGTAAATAACTTACAACCGAGATACAGGCGACCAACTTGTAAATTTCGCTCAGACTGCGCAATCAGTTCGTTGTAAATATCTTGGTCAGGTTCACCCATAAATTCTTGGAAAATGATATTTGGCCGCAGGAAATTCATAAAGCCTTCCATTTTTTGGAGCGCTTGGCGATATTCAACGACAGTATAGGAAGAGCGGTTATGGAGATTATGGTTTGTTTCAGGTAAAAGATCCCATGTCCCATCTAAGAAGCGAGCTGCTTTGGGGTGGGCAAAACTGCCGACATCGCGGTTAGACAATCTCACCGCACGGCGAATTGTATTTTCCATCTGGTCTTGGGATAAGCCGATGCCATACTTTTCGTTTACAGTTTCTAGGCGGTGAAACAATGCCATGGCCGCGCTAACACCATTTTCATCGTCTGGACGGAAGGGGATTGTTGTTTCAATGCAACAAATCACTTCAGCCAGTTGGGCGGGAGACAAAAATGGTTCTAAAACTTTAGCGCCGACAATTGCACTGAGAAACTCGTTTTGTCCCCTAAATGAAGAGAGGGGTTGGCCGGGCTGGAAACCAAATAAATCTAGGATGATCTGAAAAAGTTGGTCTTGTGGTAATTCGTCGGGGTCGCGGATAAAGAGTTGTTCTCGGACTTCTTTAACGAAGGGCACAATGTAGTAGCTGAGGTTAAAGTTGACGCTTTTGTCCACTTGTACGTAAACAACGTCGTGAAACAGGGCGGCTAAAAGTTCGATGGCGTTGTCGGAACCACCCACTTCAAAAATATGCTCTGGTGTGTGGAATGAGCGCCAAGGTCCCGTCATTGTTTGCACAATAAGGTTTGCTATTTTATTGAGTTGAGCCATCTCAAAGTCAATTTTAAGCTCCTCCATTGCCCAAATGAGTTTCTCTAAACATTGTTGGTGGTCATTTTCAAAACTCACGGGAACCTCCCCTAATTTTGCCCAAAGTATTTGGTAATGTGGCAGTTGATACGTACGTGATTTGGTATCAAAGTTATAGATGCTTTCAATGTAGCAAAGGTGATTCACTAGGGGCAAAGATCTAGATCACCGCTTGGGTTGATCTTTAAGGGGGCAGGACGGATTGGGGGCGAAAGGGGAGGGAAAAGAGGAACTGGGAGCCTTCTCCGTGGTTGGATTCTAGCCAAATAGAGCCACCGTGGCGTTGGACTATTTTTTTGCATACGGCTAGGCCGATGCCTGTACCTGCGTACTGGGATTGGGAATGGAGTCGTTTAAAGGCGTAAAAGATTTGGTCAAAGTAGTCGGGTTCGATACCGATGCCATTATCGCGGCAGCTAAAGATCCATTGTTGGTTATGGGAGTGGGCACTGATGTGGACGAAAGGAATGACATCTTCTCGATGGTATTTCAGGGCATTTTCAATGAGATTTTGGAAAAGTTGACCGAGCTGGAGGGGGTTGGCATAGACTTCTGGCAAGGGGTCTATGGTAATTTCTGCTTGGCTTTGGGCGATCGCCGAGCTGAGACGGTTGAGGACTTGGTGCACGATAATATTGCAATTTACCGTCACAAATTCACTTTCTGCACGGTCAACACGGGAATAGGTGAGAAGATCTTCAATCAACTGGGTCATCTGTTTGACGGAGTCTTGCATGGATTGAATGTATTGGTGTCCTTTCTCATCTAGGCGATCGCCGTAGCGTACCTGCAATAGCTGCGCCCATGAATAGATACTAGATAAAGGCTGCTTCAAATCATGGGAGGCAATATAGGCAAACTGCTCGAGTTCTTTATTGGACTCTTGTAATTTACGCTGAATCTGCTCGCGTACCGTCATCTCCTGCCGGAGTCGTGCGTTGGCAATGCGCAATGCTTTTTGATTTTTTTTGCGCTCAATGGCATACAGTAGCGATCGCCATAATGTTGCCTGATCAATGGCAATATTTGTTTTGACTAAATAATCCTGCGCCCCTTGGTGTACCGCTTCTAGAGCCGTTTCCGAATCACTGGTATTCGTTAACACAACAACCGGCGTATCTGGAGCAACAGCGATAATGGCCGATAGGGAATTTAAGCCCTGGCTATCGGGTAAACTGAGGTCTAGTAAAACAATGTCAAACTGTTGTTGCTGTAAAGCCTTTAAGGCTGCGGACAGACGACTTTCATGGCAAAGCTGACAAGCGGTTGTATCAAGGGTGAGCAGGAGTTCTTGTAACAATTCAGCTTCGGCTAAATTATCTTCAATTAATAAAATTACAAGCGCATTAGGCAGGATCACTGAACTCCTTTTGTGCTCTGAATACATGTAATGTGAGCTGTTCCAGCAAAATCAGCGACGTAACGACATTTTAAAGAAAGATATTGTCATTAAATGATCATTGAGAAATTATCATGGAGCACCGTTGGCGATCATATTTCCTCCCCGGACTGGGCCGGCTTCCCAATAACCTTTGGCCTTGGCATGACTGGGTTTTAACTTTGTTGCGATAATCATGGCTGATAACGAGAGTAAACGTTTAAAAATCGAAACTCCCTATCTCTATTTTATATTTCCCGATTGCAGAATAGAAAATTGCATCGTTTTGAGACTGTTTTACCAGCCAAAACTACCCGGTTCACCTTTAAAAGGCCCAATAATATCTTTTGTGATCCAGCCACCATAAAAGCCGCCGGGCTGGGGGGTGACTTTTTCGCCATCGACATAACAGGCATCCATTGGTTGGGCATAGAAAGCTACATAATTTTGTAGCTCCTTAAAGGGGGCTGTCGGCTCGGGATAATACCAGCCAACTTTTGCTAAAGTTTTGTCCTGCACCACAATGTTGTAATAGTGAGCAAGGCCTTTCCATTCACAAAAAGATTGACCTTCTGCTGCTTGTAAATAGTGTTGTTCAATGGCGGTGGGTGGCAGATAGTATACGGGCGGGTGACTGGTTTCGAGGACGCGATAGCTATCACTGGTTTCGGCGATCGCCACACCATTAAACATAATTTTGATCTGTTTCTGGCAAGGCTCAAGGCGAGGAGGACGCGGATAATCCCAGACGGATTCTTGATCTGGCGTAGTCGGGAGAGGCTGAGGACGAGAAAACATAGAAAACCGAGGTAAGCTGAACCGGAAATACTTAGGAAAAAAAATAATTGTCAAAAATATTCTAAGAATCTGCACAAAGCAGCATTGTTTTTTTGCTCAAAAAGGGAACAACAAGGGGGGAAATTTAGTTTTATCTAGTTAATAGATTAACGCTTAAATGGGGTTTTGACTGGGTTTGTCGCCGGGAAATACATCCCACTAGGTTATGAACGATATTTCAGAACTACTGGTAAGTGGGCGAATTTTGAAGACGCGGCTATGGTTGCGACCCCCACTTCATTTCAGATTATCTGGGTCATTAAATTATTATGGCTAAGCGTCGTTTTTTGGAATTAGCGCGCCATGGGGAAATGCAGGCGATCGCCCTTTTTTAACCATGTGGAAATTCGTGGTTATGGAACCTATCTGTAATTATTGCAATGGCTAGATTGTTTTGATACTGATGATCAAAAAAATTTGGCGAAAATCACCATGTCAGCCAAAATAACGACGCATTCGGTGGCAACAAACAATCAAACAATCGCTTTTTATTGATTAGTTAAATTAAAATTTGGGTCTAAATCTTGCGCCGTTGCTCGGTCTTTTATGGTGCTGTCTTGACGCTCCCCCACCAACTGCAAAGCAGTATGGCTTGTGAGATTCCTGTTGCACAGACCCTTAACTAGAACATGCAATTCCCATGCGATATTCCCCGCCAGACCGTCTCACCAAGTATTTTGGTTTTACCTCCACGATGCGCCCCACCGCAGATAAAAATATTCAGTTTTAGCTTATGGCCGTTTTCGGTTGTCAGTATCTAAATCGTTTCCTGAGCCGCCTTTGGGTGTACCAATTTTTCTCATTTTTGGCGTTTGAGCTGTTGATTTAATCGTATCAAACTTGTTCCCTTCGGTTACGCTCTGCTTCACCCCCCCTAACCTCCGGTATCGGCGGAGCACTGCGAAGGTCTCTGGTAGAAAAAATCTAGGGGTCGCGATCGCCACCCTTGGAGATGTGGGTTGATTTTGTAAAATAAGATACGTGAAAAGGTATAAACTTATTTTTTCACAGCAAGTTATTTACAGAAATTGCCATGACTACCGAGCGAGAATTAGCAGAATGGCCAGAAAAAATTAGACGAGTACGGGGTCAGTCGCCGCTGTATTCAGGGGGCAGCCGTCCTCGCCAAAGTGCTGTATGGTTCCGTGTCATTTTATTTGTTGGTGGTTTGGCGATCGCCCTAGCGGTGAGTAACCATCTACAAAAAGCCCAGCAGTCAGAATCCCAGCCCCCCATCATCCGAGAATATCGTCCCTAGGGTCGTCCCCATGCAATGTCCCGTACTAATCAATCTTGGGTGACCACCACGGCGATCGCCTCACCATACTCAAGCATATTCAGTGCCACCTAGCCCCAACCCAGATCTTGGGACTGTAAGGGTTACCATCACCCCAAGCTCAATAAGCTGGCAATTGTCGTCGTAGGCGATCGCCTGACGATACATTCGTTCAATGTCCGATACCAAGTACTTTTGTTGTAACTCAAGGGTAAGCAACTCGTAGATCCCCTCACAATCCCCTTCCCCTAAAGCCTATGCCACTGGTAAAGCCAAAGTGCCGTGGGGCGTTTCGGAAAATCCATTTAGAATAATCCGTATGGTTGCGTTTTCACAAAAACTATTCTGGCAGCGTCAAAATTTCAGGGCCATCTTTAGTAATGGCGATCGTATGTTCAAACTGTGCCGAAAGCTTACGATCCTTTGTGACAGCCGTCCAACCATCGCTTAGAACTTCCGCTTCATGGGTACCTTGATTAATCATCGGTTCAATGGTGAACACCATGCCCGGACGGATTTTTTTACCCTTGCCGCGTGTACCGTAATGGGGTACTTGAGGCTCAGTATGAAAAACATTGCTAACACCATGTCCGACAAAATCACGCACCACAGAATAACCCTGGGCCTCAGCGTACTCTTGAATGGCTGCGCCAATATCACCAATGCGGCCATTGGGCTGGGCTGCTTCGATGCCGAGATAAAGGCATTTTTTCGTGACTTCAACGAGGCGTTCAACATCCGGCTTGGGTGTCCCCACAAAAAAAGTACGAGAAGTATCACCGTGGTAGCCCTCAACAATGGGGGTCACGTCAATATTGATAATGTCGCCATTCTTTAAAACGTCTTTCTTATTGGGAATGCCGTGGCAAATCACTTCATTAATACTGGTGCAAATGGATTTGGGGTAGGGATTGCTTTTGCCGTAGCCTAGGGGTGCACTTCTCGCGCCATGTTCTTGGGTCCAGGTCTCTGCCGCATCGTTCAGTTCGAGGGTGCTTACGCCGGGTTTGACCATAGGGGCAAGATAGTCCAGTAGTTGTGCTGCGAGACGTCCTGCATTACGCATTTTCTCGATTTCGCGTTTTGAAAGTAGAACGATGCCTTTACCCATGGGATCTAGTGAGTCTTAAATAAAACTGAATACACGATATTTTTTGAATTTGTTTATTGTAACAGTCCCTAAAGCTAAGGGGTTTAACGAAATAGGGGGCGATCGCCGCTGACCATTCCCTTCACCCTTTTCTTTCGCCCCTTTATTGACTAAATCAGTCAGTGTAAAAAGAGTCCCTGAAAAACCTATCCAGAGAGAAATTCTCCAGAAAAGAATATGTGCGAATAGACAAAGACAGCTATCCTCTATAATGAAAAATTTGCAGTATGCATTAACACATATTCGTAATTTAGTAATTTTTGTCGGAGAACTGTCCTATGGCTCGCATGTATTATGATGCGGACGCGAATTTAGATCTTTTAAATGGAAAAACCGTGGCCATTGTTGGCTATGGTTCCCAAGGTCATGCCCACGCCCTCAATCTCAAAGAAAGCGGCGTCGATGTTGTTGTGGGTTTATATGAAGGTAGTAAGTCCAAAGCAAAAGCCGAGGCTGAAGGTCTGAAGGTCTTGTCCGTTGCAGAAGCTGCGAAGGCTGCGGACTGGGTGATGATCCTGCTGCCGGATGATGTCCAAAAGCGTGTTTACACGAACGACATTGCTCCCAATCTCAAAGCAGGGGATATTCTCTCCTTTGCCCATGGTTTTAATATCAACTTCGGTCAGATTGTGCCTCCCGCAGATGTTGATGTCGTTATGGTTGCGCCGAAAGGCCCTGGTCACCTCGTGCGCCGTACCTATACCCAAGGTCAGGGTGTACCTGCATTATTTGCCGTTGATCAAGATGCTAGTGGTCAAGCCCGTGATCTAGCAATGGCATATGCTAAAGGCATTGGTGGGACTCGCGGCGGCATCCTAGAAACGACGTTCCGTGAAGAGACTGAAACAGATCTTTTCGGTGAGCAGGCGGTTCTCTGTGGTGGTCTTAGTGAATTAATTAAGGCTGGTTTTGAGACTCTTGTTGAAGCGGGATACCAGCCGGAATTGGCTTATTTTGAATGTTTGCATGAAGTCAAGCTCATTGTTGACCTTGTGGTTGAAGGTGGCCTCGCGAAAATGCGTGATAGCATCTCGACGACTGCTGAGTATGGGGATTATATGAGTGGTCCTCGCATTGTGACTGCTGATACGAAAGCTGCGATGAAGAAAATTCTCAGCGAAATTCAGTCTGGTGAGTTTGCTCGTAACTTCATTTTGGAAAATCAGTCTGGTGGTGCACAGTTTAAGGCTATTCGTCGCCGTGAAGCTGAGCATCCCATTGAGGTTGTTGGTAAGGATCTACGGGCTATGTTTAGCTGGCTCAAGGACAATTAATGGTCGCTAATTATTCCATTGAATTGTTTTGATATGAGGGTGGGATTCGTCTCACCTTTTTTGTTTTGTGAGGCCAAATGATTTTGGAGGAGCGAGAAATAAAATCTTGAATTGCTTCGGAAATAATGATTTTGGTTTATTCATTTGTCGCTCTAATTTTTAAAGTTAGTATTGGTTGTGGCGATCGCCAACTTCAAAAGTCTTGGGGGCAGACTAAATGTAGACCGGGGGTGATGGCTCGGATAAGTCTGAATTTTAGTTTGGGATAAATGGGTTTATTTTTTATCTGAATATTCTGAATATAATGATTTTTTTTATAGCTTTAGCTTTTTTTCTGTTAAGGAATTCTCATCGATTAGTTCAGGGGATTTGTGTCACAATTTGAGGTAAGTCATTGCCTTTATTTTTGAGTATTTTGGGATCACATTCCTGATGGGTTGCATTTTTGTTATTGATGGCAATACGGGTGGTTTAGCCTCCGTTGCTCAGGCCTTAGGACAGGAAGGGTATTGTATCCAAACTTTTGCTGGGGACGATGACATTCTGACTAAGGCGATCGCCAAATTACCAGAATTAATTTTATGTAATACATCCATATCGGTGGTTCAGACCTACCAGTTATGTTTTGCATTTAAATCCCATGCTGTAACCCGACATATTCCCCTCATTCTCATTGATCAAGCATTAGATATTCAGCGTCGAACAAAAGCCCTCGAACTTGGTTTTGATGACTATATCGCAGAGCCATGCGTCAATTTTGAACTCTTGATGCGGTTTAGGATACATCTGCGTACCCAAGCCCTCAACCGACGTCTGATAGAGCAAGAGGAGTTTCTCCAAGGGGAAATTTTTCGTCGTCAACTGGCCGAAGAACGTCTCAAACTGGCCGAGGAGAAATTTGGCAAAGCTTTTTATTCTAGTCCCAACCCCTCCACCATCACGCTATTGAGTGATGGCCGTCATATAGAGGTAAACGATAGCTTTTGTCAGGTGACAGGTTATACCACGGGGGAAATTATTGGCAAAAATGCTGTTGAGTTAAATTTGTGGGTAAATTTGGCAGACCGTGATCGGTTGTTTGATTTAATTCGTCGCGATCGCCGGGTGAAAAATCACGAATTTGAATTTCGCACCAAGCACGGCACCATTCATACAGCGATTTTGTCCTGTGAAATTATTTGGATTAATGGCGAAGAATGTCTCTTGTCTTTGTCCAACGACATTACAGATCGCAAGCGGGTAGAGTCACAGCTACAACATGCCAATAGTGCCCTGAAACGGTTAGCGGATCTAGATGGGTTGACACAAATTGCCAATCGGCGGCGCTTTGATACCTATTTGAAATATCATCTGGCAGAAGCTCGTAAAAAAGGAAAATATTTATCGATGTTTTTGTGCGATGTGGATCATTTCAAAGCCTATAACGACTATTACGGTCATGTGGCTGGGGACAATTGTTTGGTTAAACTGGCCAATATTTTTAGGCAAACACTCACCGACTCAACGGATTTTGTGGCGCGTTACGGCGGCGAAGAATTTGCCATTATTTTGCCGGGGCGATCGCCGGATGCCGCTGCTCTAAAGATTCAACAGGTGTGGCAAGCCATTCAAGAAGCTGCCATTCCCCACGCCCGTTCCCAGACCGCAGACCATGTCACCGTGAGCTTTGGAGGCTATATTGTCATGCCAGAAAGTTCGGTGACAACGCCTCGCCAGCTCATTGGGAAGGCCGATGAAGCCCTCTATCGTGCTAAGTACCAAGGCCGTAATCAAGTGGTTTTTGCTTAGGATTGTGCCTAGGGTTTTGTCTGACATTTAACTCAACGACTTTAGAGAACTATTTAGAGAGATGGCTCAGGAAATTGAACGGAAATTTTTAGTGATCGGCGATCGCTGGCGAGGGTTAGCGGAGGGCATTTACTATCGCCAAGGCTATCTACAACGTCAACCCGAACGAACAGTACGCGTCCGTTTAGCCGGAGAACAGGGGATTTTAACGATTAAAGGTAAAACGACAGGCATTTCTCGCCTCGAATACGAATACTCGATACCGAAAGCCGATGCGATCACCATGCTTGATCATTTGGGCGATCGCCCTCAAGTTGAGAAAAAACGTTATCGTATCCCCCTCGGAGACTTTATTTGGGAAATTGACGAATTTTTTGGTGAAAACACAGGCTTAATTGTGGCCGAAATCGAACTGCAATTTGAAAACCAACCATTTCCCCTCCCCCCTTGGATTGGCTTAGAAGTAACCCACCTATCGCGCTACTACAACGCCAACCTTGTTAGCCATCCCTTTTGTCAGTGGACAGCAACGGAACAACAGGGAAAGTGATTCCCAAAGCTGGTACATTGTTTAACCAATAACAAACTTTTTTTTATTCCAAATTTCCCATGACCACCACCGCTAACAACGACAAAACTATCGTTAAAGACTACTTTAATGCCAAGGGATTTGACCGCTGGCGGCGTATTTATGGCGATGGTGATGTCAATAAAGTACAAGCAGATATTCGCATTGGCCACCAGCAAACTATCGATAAAGTATTGGCATGGCTTAAGGCCGACCAAAATTTACCACTACGCAGTATTTGCGATGCAGGTTGCGGTGTCGGCAGTCTGAGTATTCCCCTCCACGAAATGGGTGCTCGCTCCATTTACGCTAGCGACATTTCCGAAAAAATGGCAGGCGAAGGCGCAGAACGAGCCAAGGCAAAATTCGGCGACACACCCACCCTTACATTCGAAGCCAAGGATCTCGAAAGTATCTCTGGGAAGTACAACACGGTTATTTGTCTCGATGTTTTGATCCATTACCCCACAGAGGATGCGGCGCAGATGATTGCTCACCTTGCTTCCCTGAGTGAGGATCGTTTGATCCTGAGCTTTGCCCCGAAGACACCGTACCTAACTGTGCTAAAAAAGATTGGTGAATTTTTCCCCGGACCTAGCAAAACAACACGTGCCTATCAGCATCGAGAACGCGATATTCGTAATATTCTGATCGATAATGGCTTTGCGATCGCCCGCACAGAGATGACCAGCACGAGCTTTTACTATTCCCGTCTCATTGAGGCCGTGCGACTACGGTAAGCCAAAGAAAAGTAACTAAGCAATATTTTTTATTTTTGGATTTAAGGGATAATTCTTTATCTCTTTTTTTATTACCCGAACCCTAACTCGGCTGCATTGGTTTTGTTGCGCCAATGGAAATCTCTTTCCAGCAGAGCCTATAGAGCGTGAGTGGCTCATCTTTGCCCTTCACCTTAGTCGGCGGTAGCGCTTCAAAGGGTAAATTTAAGCCCAGTAGACGCTGGTGGGTCGTGTCAGAAAGGATGATTTCTCCTGCCTGTGCCACATTACAAATGCGGCTAGTAACGTTCGTGGTGTCACCGATCGCCGCGTATTGAATTAGCCGTTGCGAGCCAATATTACCCGCTGCCACATCCCCAGTATTTAAACCAATGTGAATAGAAATCGGTTCTTTGCCCTCGCGAATCCACTTACGGTTGAGCTTGGTGACCGCCCACTGCATATCGATGGCCGCTTGGACAGCAAGCTGGGGATCATTGGGACGACGGTAGGGTGCACCCCAAATGGCAAATAACGCATCACCGATATACTTTTCTAACGTCCCTTCATATTCAAAGACAATGTCCTCAACCATCACCTGAAAATATTCATTCAGCATGGTGATAATTTGGCGTGGTTCCATCGTCGAAGACATGCGCGTAAAGCCACTAATATCTGCAAATAGCGCCGTAACTTCAGTTTCAATAATCCCTAATCGTTCAGTTTCTTTAATTTTTTTCGAGACAGCTTGGGGGAAAAAACGTTCAAGCTTATCCCGCATCACCGCCTCTGCTTGAATTTGTTTAAAAAGCAAATTATTTTCGATGGCGATCGCCGCCTGATTGCCCAGTGCCGCCAGAAAACTCATATCCTCATCGGTGTAGAGATTCACAAGACTAAGATTATCCACATACAGCACCCCAATCACATCTTCGCGGGGTTTGAGGGGCACACACATGGAAGCGTGAATAGATTGAAACAAAATCGATTCTGAACGGCCAAAGCGCTGATCAACCCGGGCATCAGAAGTTAAAATACCTTCCCCTTTCTCAAAAACATAATCAGTGATTTTTTGGCTATAAAATCGCGTACTCTTTTGCGTCGGGTTCCGGAGTTTAATAGCTTTACAATCCAGCTGATTTGTTTGGGGATTTTTGAGTAAAATGGCGGCCCGATCAACGCTCATAATCTCAAAGAGCAAATCAAGAATTTTTTGGAGTAAATTTTCTGGCTCATCGGGCGACGATAGTTCCTTCGCAATTTCCAACAAAATATTGAGTTTGTCGAGGGCGCGTTGCCCCTCATCGGCTTGCCGTAGACGTAAGACCGAAGGCTGACCCTGATTTTTTTCAGTGAGTAGCTCCTTAATTTTAATGCTCGTTGCTTGGGGATTGATGGTTTGAATAAACGAGCTAGAGTTTTCCTCCGCTTCTTCCGTAGGTGGGATTGTGGCATTGGGTAAGGGTGGGCGCAGGTCGACAAAGCGAAACTCCACATTGCCGCAGCGCAATAGATCACCGTTACGGAGACGTTTTTCCATGATCAGTTGGCCATTGACAAAGGTATGGTTGAGGCTTTTAAGGTCTCGCACTAAAACATGATCAAAGGAAATTTCGATCTCAGCGTGGCGGCGTGAAATGCTGTCATCGACAATTACAACGGTATTCCCTATGGCGCGACCAACTGAATTTACCCCGGCTTGCAACTGATGCTGTTCGCCAGAAGATTCACCAGTGTTGCGGATGAGGTAGGGCATGGGGGTAAGTTCAAGACAGTAGATCTTCTCTATGGTGCGGCTTTCTTAGTATGCAAAATACTTTACTCCAAATCATCTGTGGCAGACGTAATATTATTATCTTTTTTTACGTCTTTTCTGGGTGGATATACGAGACTAATCGTTTTTGGTGTTGGGGATAGAGCTGGGTGAGTTCGTTGAGTGTGGCAACTTTCATGTCGCGATAGTCAAAACCGGGAGCAACGGATTCTCCGAGTAGTCCGTATTCACCTTCTTCAAGGATTGCGGTTTTCCAGTGGCCGCTGGGCACGAGTAATTGGGGGACTTCTCCTGCGGTAATGTTGAGACCGAGTTTAATGGTTTGCCATTCGCCTGCGGGGGTGATCAGGTGATAGGTGATCGCAGATCCACTGTGGAAATAGTGCATAATCGGCGATCTATTTTGATGAAAATAATCGATGGGTCTGTCGTCGGTCAGTAGGTAATAAATTGAGGTGAGTAAGGGGCGATCGCCGCCGTCTCGTTCTGTCATCATCGTTGTTTCATCGCGATAGGTTTCCCGAAAATAACCACCTTCGATGTGGGGTTCGAGGTTGAGAAGGTTGATGATGTCCTGCTTATTCATGTCGAAATTTTTGAGTTTACCGTTGCTGGCAAAAAATTATGGCTTAGTGTGCAGAGTTTGGCACAAAGAAGAGGCGATCGCCGAATGACCCTCTCTTTTTTTATGGAGATATAAGCTTTCAAGTATAGAAAGTCCTGTGTCCCCAACGAGGGTTGCTCTTGCATCACCATAAATGTGTGGCAGGTGATGCATGGGATATTCTTGGTAAAAAAATAAATGTGCCCATTGTCGCTAGTTGCATATATTCTCCCTCGATTTTGGCTGGAAAGCTTGGTCTGGTGTTAGGCGATCGCCAACATTTCCGAACAAACATAAGTCCGAGACCTTGCTATTCATTTGTCGCCAAAAAGTGGTCTAGCACAGCGTAAGATGGAGCTATAAAAGGTTGCTTCCCAGATACGCAACATTCTCTGATTTCCCTTGCTCACAACGCCTAATACCTAGTCCATGACCCAATTTCCTACCCTAGAAGCGGCTCTTAAACACTTCTTTGGGTACGAGTCATTTCGTCCGGGGCAAAAAACAGTCATTGAAGCCGCCCTACAAAATCGCGATGTGCTGGCCTTGATGCCGACGGGTGCAGGAAAATCCATTTGTTTTCAATTACCGGCGCTGCTGAAATCGGGATTAACAATTGTCATTTCGCCATTGATCGCCCTAATGCAAGATCAGGTGGATTCCCTAACGGACAATGGTATTGGCGCAACGTTTCTCAATAGCACCCTTAATTTAGACCAAGCGCGATCGCGGATCCAAGCGATATTTAACGGCAAAATCAAGTTGCTTTATGTTGCCCCCGAAAGATTATTCAATGAGGGATTTCAAGAATTTCTCAATGATGTCACCAACTCTGTGGGGCTGTCCGGCTTTGTCGTCGATGAAGCCCACTGTGTCTCGGAATGGGGTCACGATTTTCGGCCAGAATATCGGCAACTCGCACGATTGCGGCGTAACTATCCCCAAGTTCCCTGTCACGCATTCACTGCGACGGCGACGGAACGGGTTCGGCAAGATATCATCACGCAATTAGCGCTGCACACACCGAGCTTCCATTGCACCAGTTTTAATCGCCCAAATCTCTACTATGAGGTCATTCCCAAGACTAGCCGCAGTTATGATCAGGTGCTGAAATATGTCCGCAAACATCGGGGTAAATCGGGGATTATTTATTGTTCGAGCCGTAAAAAAGTCGATGACATTAGCGATCGCCTCAAAAACGACGGTGTAAATGCTTTGCCGTACCATGCGGGCATGTCCGACAAGCTACGGGCGAGTCATCAGGATCAATTTATTCGGGATGATGTACCTGTTATCGTTGCAACCATTGCCTTTGGGATGGGCATCAATAAACCGGATGTGCGCTTTGTGGTGCACTATGATTTACCCGGAAATTTGGAGCGATATTACCAAGAATCAGGGCGGGCAGGGCGTGATAATGAACCCGCAAATTGTGCGTTGCTCTATAGTCCCGGCGATATTAAGCGGGCTGAGTATTTTATTGAACTGAAAGATGACGAAAACGAAAAACGGGTAGCCTACCAGCAGCTCCAAAAAATGATCGATTATGCTGAGGGCATCGAATGTCGGCGGACGATTCAGCTGAGTTATTTCGGGGAAAGTTTTGTCGGCAATTGTGGCGCTTGTGATAACTGCAAAAATCCGAAACCCATTGAAGATTGGACGATTGAGGCGCAGAAATTCTTATCCTGTGTCGCCCGCTGTCGGGAACGCTATGGCATGTCCTACATTATCGATGTACTGAAAGGGTCTCGGCGCGAAAAGATTTTGCAAAATCGCCACCATGAATTATCAACCTACGGCATTGGGCGCGATCACACGAAGGATGAATGGAAAAATCTGGGGCGATCGCTGTTGCATCAGGGCTTAATGGCAGAAACCAGTGATGGCTACCGTGTCCTAAAACTGAATGCTTTGAGCTGGGAAATTCTGCGGAAACAACGGGAAGTCAAGATTGCGGTAGAGCGCCGTAAATCGGCAGAAGAGATTTTGGGTGTTAGCGCCAGCCGACTGGATGTGGAGATGCTTTTCGAAGAGTTGCGTCGTCTGCGGAAGCACCTCGCGGATGTGAATTGGGTTGCGCCCTACATGATTTTTTCGGATTCAACCCTGAGGAAAATGGCAAAAAAACGTCCCCAAACCCGTGCTGATTTTATGCAAATTTCTGGGGTGACTATTGCGAAAACCCAACGTTATGGCGAACCGTTCCTCAACAAAATTAAAGAGTTTTGCCGATCGCAACCGTCCTCTAAACCCAAGGTTTCTGAAAGTCATATTTTCACGTTGCAACTATTCCAACAAAATCTTTCTGTCCCTGAAATCGCTAAGCAACGTAGTCTGACTGCTGGCACGATCAACAAGCACCTCGCGGATCTAATCGAAAATGGGGAAATGGTTGAGCTAGATCGGATTGTGACCCGAAAAGCTCAGGAAGAAATTAGGGGGGCGATCGCCGCAGTGGGTCATGAGTCTCTCAGTAAAATTCGTACACACCTCAACGAAAAATTCAGCTATGATGCTATCCGGTTAGTTCGTGCCCAATGGTTGCAATCCCTAGCTCAAACTCCAGAAAAAATCAGTTAGTTAAACATTTTTATTTTCTGTTTCTTCTTCATTTTCAAAGGTGATATCGCGATAAATATCAGCGACGGAAACTTCTAACCCTAAAGATTTAAGACTGAGAGTTGTACCTAGATTCTGATAGCTTTGCAATACCCACAAATCATTTTCTCCACGCCGAAAATGATCAATAAGATATCGTTGTGAGCTTACCAGTAGATACTCTTCAAGAGAGGGAATGGAGCGATAGAACTCGAATTTGTCTCCTCTATCGAAACCTTCCGTCGATTTTGATAAAACCTCAACAATTAGTCTAGGTTGGTTCATATAGTAGGTCGTTAAATCTTCAGTTTCAGATGTACAAGCAACCAAAATATCTGGATAAAAAAACTTTTTTCCTTCTCCAACCCGGACTTTCATATCACCCATATACGATTCGCATGGTGTGCCTCGCAATTTGAGGGTTAACTCAACTAATAAATTTCTAGAAATACGATTATGGGCATTACTCGCTCCAGCCATTGCGTAAATCTCACCATCAACATATTCATGGCGAATTTCGCTAGTCTCTTCAAACTCTAAATATTCTTCTGGGGTGAGATATTTACCGGAGTTGAGGGCAATCATAGTTTAAGTTGCAAGCAGCATTTTCTCTATTGTGCCAAGCTTTTGCCAGAATTCCAGTGAAATAAAAGAGAGGCGATCGCCGCAGTGGGTCATGAATCCCTCAGTAAAATTCGTACCCACCTCAACGAAAAATTTAGCTATGATGCTATCCGGTTAGTCCGTGCCCAGTGGTTACAAACAGAAGGGCGATCGCCGACAGCTACATCATCAAATTAAAATTTTATTCTGTCACCGCTTCAGCCGAATTTTCAAAAGAAATTGTGTCATAAATTTCAGCTAGAGAAACCTCAACATTAATCGATTTAAGCTGAAGTATTGCATCTAAATCCTGATGACTTTGCAATACCCAAAAATTATTTTCACCACGCCGGAAACAATCGACAGAGTACTGATCTGTGCTCACCAAAATATATTCTTGGAGACTGGGGATAGAGCGATAAAACTTGAACTTGTCACCACGATCAAAACCTTCAGTTGATGTCGATAGAACTTCAACAATTAATTTAGGCTGATCCATATGGTAAGACGTGAGATCATTCGTTTCTGAAGCACAGGACACCAGTAAATCTGGATAAAAGAAGCGTCGTCCATCTGCAACGCGCACTTTCATATCATTCATATAGGGGCGACAAGTCGTTCCTCTCAGTCGAGATTTCAGCCCTGATGCAAAATTTAGATTGATTATGTTGTGAGCATTACTTGCCCCTGACATTGCGTAAATCTCACCATCAACATATTCGTGGCGAATTTCGCTAGTTTTTTCAAACTCTAAATATTCTTCTGGGGTGAGATATTGACCGGAGTTGAGGGCAATCATGGTTTAAGTCACAAGGCAGCATTTCCTCTATTGTGCCAAGCTTTTGCCAGAATTCCAGTGAAATAGAGGAAGGGCGATCGCCTCGACTCGATCACTCTTCTGCTGTCACGGTGTCAAAGATTGCGTCTTCATATAAAAGTTGCACTGGACAGTCAAATTCAATACTCGGAATCGTCAATATTTCATTCAATTCATAATCCGTATAGCCCCACATTTTGCCAGACTGACGCTGGTACATTTCTACCTTCACCCGTTGACTATCAATGAGAATGTACTCTTGTAGGCTCGCAATTTGACGATATAACTTCAACTTGAAGTCCTTGTCGTAATTCGCATTACTTGGCGACAGCACTTCCACAATCGTTGTTGGGTATTGAATGAGTTGATTATTTTTCTGATCCGAAGCATTACAGGTGATTGCTAAGTCAGGATAAAAATACCGTTCACTTTCAACATCCTGAACTTTGACATCAGACACAGCAGCATAGCAGCCCCGCTTCTTTAAATGCGGTCTTAACGCAAAATATAAATTTAAAGCGATGCGATTGTGGGTAACTGAGCCACCTGTCATCGCATAGATTTCGCCATCAACATATTCATATCGAATATTTTGAGTTGCTTCCCATTCCAGATACTCTTCTGGCGTCATTTTTCTGGGGAGTTCTGCGGCGGCAATCATGTATTTAGAAAATGTTGATGGTTGCATTTCTATTTTAATCGCGGAGTTCAAGATAGTTGTCTGATGAGTCAGAACCTTGAGCACATCCATTACAACAGCGTAAAAATTTCAATGGGTTCAGATTTTCCTTTAACCATCTGTGGTTCTAAGGTCTCTAAACGAGAGTCAAAATTTTTCGGTAAAGCGGCTTTTGTTGCGCCAGAAAAAATCAGCGATCGCCCCAATTTTTTTGTGAGAGATTCCACCCGTGACGCGACATTTACCGTATCGCCAACCGCTGTATATTCCATCCGTTGGGGTGAACCAATACTGCCGGCGATCGCCATGCCTGTGTGGAGCCCGATGCCAATTTGGAGGGGCGTAATATTTTCAGCGATGAGTTCTTGGTTCAGTCGCTCTAGACCCCGCATCATATCCTGCGCTGCATTGACTGCTTGTTCAGCATGATTTTCCTCTCCTTGACCCACTCCAAACAAAGCCATAAACCCGTCGCCGAGTAGCTGGTTCACCATGCCGCCATGCCGCTGCTCAACGATTTCGACCATGATATTGAGAAATCGATTTAGTAAAACTACCGTATCGCTAGGACGAGAAATGGCGCTTCTCGCGGTGAAATTTCGAATATCAGTGAACATTACCGTTAAATTTTGCTCCGTGCCGACCAAATCTGGGTTACTTTGCAAAATTTGCTGGGCAATACCCTGTCCCACATGACGACCAAACATTTCCCGCAAATATTGTTTTTCCTCTAGCTCCGCCACCATTTGATTAAATTCATCGATCAATGGGCCAAACTCATCGGCTCGTTTGAGATCGATGCGTGTCGTTAAATCTCCAGCTATCACCGCTTGGGAAGCCTTTTTTAATGCCATCACAGGTTCGACAACAGTGCGACCCAGCATCCATGCACTGATAAATCCAAAGCCAATACCGATTAGTCCCACAACCAATGCGAAATAAAGATTTTGCCAATCGCTAGGCGGCGGGACAGAGAGTAGCAGCAGTAACGAAATAATTGGGCAAATGCCGACCGACACTATAACTAAAAAACCGCGCTCGTAGAGGGAGAGGGAATAGGCCGTTAGGGTTTCAGCGACTTTTGTATCGCGAAAAAGGATGGGATAAAACCTCTGTTGACTCGTCAGCTCGATAGCAAAGAAGCTTTGGGTAATAGCAATTAATGCCGAGATGGTAATGGAGACAGGCAAGTATAGAAAAATGTTGGGATTAGGATTTTCTGGGGTAAGGAGCAACGCACCAAGGAAAACAGGAATACATAAAAACCAGGCGATCGCCGCGATGGCAGTACCCAACCAAGGCAAATTCAAAACCTGTCGTCGGGCTAGATCTAGGCGCTGTGTAGAGATGGTTTGGCCTTTTTGCAAGGCGTTAATTGTTTTGGCGAGGGCACGAACTCGAATGATCCAGTAGGCGATCGCCATGGGATAAACGACGAGGTTGTAAACCAGAATTGTGGAGGTGAGAACAGTTTGTTGAGTCGCGGTAAGGAGAGGCTGAACGCGGGCAACGTTGTACCAAATATTGAACATGCTCCCCAAGATCTGGGGTAAAAGGGGCGATAATCCCACTGCCCAAATTGCTGAGGGCTGAAACTTATCATTTCGACGTTGCGACGCTGGATTTTTGTGTGAACTAGATCTGAAATTATTAGGATATTTATCCGCCACGTTACTCCCAAACCATTTGGTACTCTATGTTTGCAGTGTAGCCGCCACCCCTAAGCTCACCCTACTTTGACAACAATAATTATTTAAAAAAGTCGGTGATCAATATATCGAAAGTCCTAACCCAAAAAACCCTAGAGACCGTTGCCAATCAAAATAAATGAAGCCCAGTAGTAAGGATGATTAAAGGTCTCGTCATGGAGCATATTGCGTTGCACTTCTTGGAGAGCTGCCGTTTTCGTGACATTGCCTTGCAAGAGATTTTCGTAAAACTGATTCATTAAAATCTGGGTGCTGCGATCGCTGACCGACCAAAGACTCGCCAAAATTGCATCGGCTCCCTGCTGTTGCATTTGATAGCCCAAACCCAACACCTCAACACCATTTCCCAAGGTATCGCCCACACCCGTTTCGCAGGCACTCAGCACAATCAGCGCGACATTACTCAAATCCCAATCCCGCACATCTTCGAGGGTGGCGAATTCCCCTTCACCAAAGGCGATATAGGAATCCTTTGGTCTGCCGGAAACAAATTCGGCATGGGTCGCAAGGTGTACGACATCATAGCTATTCATCTCATAAATAATGTCGCCATTAAACTGCTCATTCAGGCGAACGCTACTACGGGGAATCGTTGCGGCAAGGGTTTCGACTTCCTGTACGGCGTAGGGCAACCCCGCTAGGGGGATTTGGCGCGTCCCAAATTCGAGGGTGACATCATGACCGGGAAAAGCGCCAGCAATCAAATTAAAGTCATCTAGGGGCGCAACCTCATCAAAGTCAGTCAGGCTAAGGGCTGTGATGTTGTTGATGTCATATTTTTCGATGAGCCACTGGTTGTTCTCGGCATCAAATAAGGAGGCGAGGGGAATATAACGTAGTGCACCGTCTGGAGCATAAATAATCGTTTCAATATTGGCGGCTGCGAGGGTTGCTTCGACGGGTTTAATCAGCCAATCGTGGAGTTTTGCTAATGGGTCAAAGGTGCTTGTCGACTGACTACCTTTTTGCCGAGGCACTGTCGTTAGGGTTTGGCGCGCTGCGAGGATGGTTTCATTTAGCTCGGTGCGGGCAATGGGCACAGTGTGACGCAGGGGAGGTGTATTGGCGCTAACTACGATAATCTCTAGGCGATCGCCCAAAATTAGAGGGTAAATAATGGCAGCATTACGACCCGCTTTTTTAATAGTTTGGAGCTGTTCCTTGAGCTTGGCATCTTGACTGAGGTTAAACGATAGAGATTCATTGCTACTGAGATTTGCTTTGAGGTCACCGATCACGGCTTGTACCTCATCACTCTCTAGAAAGGCTCGAAAGTTGTGACGTTCAGAATTTTGTGCTTTGCGTAGGGAAATCAATTCTTGCCGCTGGGCTTCTGAGAGGGCGCTGGGGGAAATTTCTTCGAGTTCCGCCAACCGTTTCGAGGCAACGATGAGCTGTTCCGTTTGTTTTTGATTTAAAGCTAAAAACGTTTCTTCGGGGGGACGATAGCCCGTACCTTTTTCTGTTTCTGCTGTGCCACGCACATGGTAGAGATAATCGCTCAATTCTTGGATTTTCAGTAAATCTAAGACCCGTTGAGCTTCGAGGATACGGTTTTGGGTCAGCAACAAATCAGCGAGATTACGATAGGTGGATTCGACGCTACTGAGATAGCTTTCTTGGAGAGCATTATCTAATCCTTGGATTTCGTTGCGAATACTTTCGTAGGTATTGATGACCTCTTTAAAGAAAATAATGGCTAGCTCTGCATCGCCCTGGGCTTGGAAGAAACTGCCTAGGTTTTTTAAGACGCGACCGATGGAGTGGCGATCGCCAATATCTGTGCTAATGCCGAGGGCTTCTTGGTAGTAGGTGAGTGCTTGGTCAGCTTGGTCGATGGTTTCGTAGGCTTTACCGAGGGAATTTAAAGTGAGTGCCGTCACCCGACGGTTATCAATTGCCCTTGTAATTTGTAGCGATTCTTCGAAATAGGCGATCGCCTTTTGATTTTCTCCGCGTCGAAAGGCCACTTCCCCCAGATTTTTGAGGGCATAGGACATTTCATATTGATAGTTTTCTGCCGAAGAAATTTCTAACGATTGGAGGTAATAGTCCTGAGCTAGGGCATAATTCTTTAGCTCCATGTGGGCAAAGCCTAAATTGTTGATCAGGATTGGTTCGATTTGTAAATCACGAGTTGTTTGCACAGCCTCTAAAGCCTGTTCGTAGTAAGTAATCGCATTTTCGATTTCACCAAGTTGGCGATAGGCTTCCCCTAAATTGTTGGCGATCGCCGCTTGTTGGCGCGGGTCATTGATCCCTTGGGTAATGGCTGTGGCCTGTTCATATTGACGCACCGCCTTGGCATATTCACCGAAGGAATGGTGGGAGATACCGATGCAATTGTGGGCTGCGCCCATGCCTTCCAAATGATTTTGGGCTTCAAATCCCGTTAATGCTTTTGTACAGAGGGCGATCGCCTCTTGATATTGCCCTGTTTTAAAAGCTCTCTCCCCGTCGTAAATGAGATTCCGAGACTCTGCGAGGGAATAAGTTTGTTTTTCTATAACGTTTTCTTCGAGCGGTGACGAGAAAGTCTGGGGGGCGATCGCAATATTTTGCACAACCATAGCCACGATTAATGTTGAACAGAATTGCCTAATTCCCATAGTTCCTTCCCCAAGCCATTGATTTAATTGTAGAAATTCCTATCTCCCTTGAGGGTCAAAAATTAAGAACTGTTCCCCAAGGTGATAAATGTTCACGTAAAAAATCGCCCTAAAAAAACGTCAGTTATGGATAAGAATTTAGCTGATATTTCTTTAAAGAAAGGAAGACAAGGAGAGGTAGAGACACGGAGAACCAACGAAAATTTGCGTTTTTTGACCCCTCG
This sequence comes from [Limnothrix rosea] IAM M-220, assembly GCF_001904615.1. Taxonomy (NCBI): domain Bacteria; kingdom Bacillati; phylum Cyanobacteriota; class Cyanophyceae; order Chroococcales; family Geminocystaceae; genus Picosynechococcus; species [Limnothrix rosea] IAM M-220. The sequence continues at coordinate 79,220 of NZ_MRBY01000007.1, read as the reverse complement.
GATTGTTTGGATAAAACATCTCCCTATCTCTCGCTCTCTTATTCGCCGCGTCGTATTGCCGAGTACCCTTAAGCAAAACTCAGGTTAAAAAATATCGTTTGCCGCGCGGTGCAAAAGAGAATGGCGATAAACCAACTCATCAATATTTTTCGCATAGCCACCCCCAATCACACAGGCAACGGGATATCCTGCCGCATGGCAAGCACTGAGTACCATGCGATCCCGGCGATAAATGCCCCGATCTGTCATGGCTAATTTGCCGAGGCGATCGCCCACATGGGTATCCACACCCGCATCAAAAAAAACTAAATCGGGTTTCACTTCCGAGAGCAGATCATCGAGGTGAGTCGCGAGAATTTGCAAATAACCATCGTCATCTAGCCCCGCAGGCAAGGGAATATCAAAATCACTCTGCTGCTTTTTGCTGGGAAAATTAATCTCGCAGTGCATCGAAAAGGTAAACACATCCGGCTCATCTTGAAAAATAAAGGCTGTACCGTCCCCTTGGTGAACATCGAGATCAATAATTAAAATCTTTTTTGCCAAACCTAAATGGCGGACAGTTTTGGCGGCGATCGCCAAATCATTGAGAATACAAAACCCAGAACCATAATTAGGAAAAGCATGGTGGGTTCCCCCAGCAGTATTGCAAGCTAAACCATGTTCGAGGGCAAGTTTTGCGGTGGTGACTGTGCCCCCAATGGCGGTGAGCGTCCGGGTGACAACGCCTTGACTCCAAGGTAAACCGATGCGACGTTGGGCTTTTTTTTCAAGAGTGCCGTTACGATAGGCATCAATATAATCACGATTGTGAACCAGCTCTAGCCAATCCATTTCAGGAAATTCTGGCTCGTAAACTTGCTCTGGTCGAATCACGTCATCCCGCAGCAGCATTTCATAGAGCAGCTTGAACTTTGGCATCGGAAAGCGATGTTCTTCAGGAATCGGCGTAACGTAATTTGGGTGGTAAACGACGGGAAAACCCATAGCAAAACTCAAGCAACTTGAGACAGTGTAGCGATTTTACTGGGTTTGGGCTTGGTTAATTTGACGCTGCAAATACTCAATCCAGATGTAGCTGGGGTCATTCTTCTCGGAATGGTTCGCCAAAATGTTTTCCCGCAACCGTTGGCGATCGCCGTTATTTTCAATCAAATCCGCCAATTTCTGAATAAAATCATCACCACTTTCAGGATCAAACAAAATGCCATTTTGAGCGGGTTCCACTAAATTTCTAGTCCAATCACAATCTGGCGCAAGGATCGGCGTGCCCACATAAAGGGATTCCTGAACGGTTCGCCCAAAGGTTTCTTTCAGAGAGGCGGTCACATGAAAATCCACATTTGCTAAAAGTTTGGGGATTTGTTCGTGGGGCACTTCCCCTAAAATCTCAGTCGGTAATTCTGTCGCAAACTCACTGGCGGCGATCGCCTCGTCTAGTTCCCCGCGCCCCGCCACGAGAATCGTAAATTTCTGGGAAATATTTTTCTGTTTCAACTTAGCCAAATGTTGCAGCGTAAAATCCCAATTTTTATCGGGAGAAAGGCGACCGAGAAAGAGAACTTTTACCGTGTCATCAACCTTGGCAAGATTAAAATTTTTCTCGAAGAAACCTGCTTCTTTTAAAGACAACGGATTTTTAATAACCGGTGGGCCAATGACTTTCGCATAGTCAACATTTTTGATACCCCAAGCCTGTAACTTTTTCTCGATAAAACGACTCCCCACAAGCGTGATCGAGCATTGATTGTAAATCCACTTTGTCAGAAACAATGCTGCCGTTTTCGCGATGCCCACCAGCAAACTTGGTACATAATCAGGGATGTAATCAATAAAATTTGTTCGATAACACCCGATATAGGGAATCTCATTTTGTTGCGCATATTGTAGTCCCGGCAAACTAAATAGCGTTGTCCACAACCGTTCCGGCTCTTCGATTTCGATAATGTCTGGCTCAAATTCGGCGATCGCCCCCTCAATTTTTTTTAGGGTAGATCGTTTCGGATTCCGCTCTTGGGGCACATCCATCCATTCCTCACTATTCAAAGAAATTATTTTGACATTAGGAAAAAGATCACCAACATAATCTGACCATTTCGGATAAATTGCCGCGATTTCTTGATAGCTTGATACTAAACAAAGCGCCTCATGACCGGCGATCGATAACTGTTTAATCCGTTCGTAGAGCGTAATGCTCACCCCATCATGGGACGGCAAAAACGTAGCCGAAATAATAACAACTTTCATCTAAATTCCGGAAATAACCCTTGTATTTGTAGGGTGCATTAATGAAATGTAATGCACCTTTTTAATTTATGAGATCTGTGCGTTTATGATCTGTGCGTTACGCTTCGCTAACACACCCTACATAGAATGCTTACCCCATCATGGGACGGTAAAAACGTGGCAGAAATAATAACAACTTTCATCTAAATTCCGGAAATAACTCTTGTATTGGTAGGGTGCATTAATGAAATGTAATGCACCTTTTTAATTTATGAGATCTGTGCATTTATGATCTGTGCGTTACGCTTCGCTAACACACCCTACATAGAATGTTTTTTATTGCTTTTATTGAAGTTACAAACTACCAGCCAATTCGGTAATCCCTTTGCTTTCAGCGACTTCTAATTTCCACTCGCCCACCACATTTAAGCCTTCCCCTTCTAGATAAAGTTGACGACATTTACGTCGTTGAATTTTGCCGCTACTAGTCTTCGGAATACTGGCTGTCCGAATTAAAACAATGCCATAAACTTCGACAGAATGTTCTTCATAAATAGCTTTTCGAATCGCACCGACCACCTCCTCGACATTAAGTTTACGGATATGGCTACGCTCCACTTCATGAACCACCACTAAACGCTCATCATCCTCTGCCTCAATGGAAAACGCCGCGCCTAAGGATGGCCGTAAAGCTGGGTGACATTGCTCGACAGTCGCCTCAATATCTTGGGGATAACGATAGCGACCCCACAGAATCATCACTTCCTTCATGCGACCCGTAATATAAACTTCGCCGTCTTTCACAAAGCCTAAATCACCCGTCCGTAAAAATGGCCCGCGATCGCCGAGATATTGCTTAAACGTTGCCTCAGTTTCTTCGGGTCGTTGCCAATAGCCCTGACCAATGCCGCCGCCACAAGCCCAAATTTCTCCAACTTTGCCATCTTCCAGCTCAGTTCTTGTGTCAGGATCAACGATCGCCAACTGATCATCTAGCCAAGTATGACCACAACTCACAATGCCCAACTTACTGTCGGCACTGGGAACAGCACGATTTTCTTGTAATGCCTCTGGGTCAAGATATTGAATATTTGGTACTTGCCTAGCCTGACCACCAGTGATGAATAATGTCGCCTCCGCCATGCCATAGCAAGGGTAAAAATATTCTGGCTTGAAGCCAAAGGGAGCAAATACTTCAGCGAATTTTTTGAGGGTTGTCGCTCGCACTGTCTCCGCCCCAGAAAAGGCTAATCGCCAAGAACTCAGATCAAGATTGTCCAGTTGAGTCGGGTCAACCTGTCTAGCCACTAGATCATAGGCAAAATTAGGAGCGCCGCTAGTGGTGATTTTGTGATGGGAAATGGTTTCTAGCCATAAACGAGGCCGCTTAATTAATTCGACAGGCGACATCATGATCGACGGAAAACCCGTGTACAACGGCTGAATAATTCCACCAATTAAACCCATATCGTGAAACACCGGCAACCAAGTGCCCATAATACTTTCAGTGTTGTACTCAAAAGCATTGCGAATGGTTTCAGAATTATTGATGAGGTTCCCTTGGGTAATCATTACCCCCTTAGGTTTGCCCGTCGAGCCGGATGTGTATTGGAAAAACGCGAGGTCATCTGAAGTTACTTCTGGATCTTGCCAATGCGCCGCTTCATCGAGGGAAATTTTATCCATTTCCACCAACTCGAGATGACTAAACTTAGTTGCAACACCTACACTTTTGAGGGGATTTTTCGCCAACTTACCTTTGAAATAATTAATCACTTCAGAAGTTGTAACCACTGCCTTCGCCTGAGAATCTTCAATGCGCTCTAGCAATTTATCTAAGGCATCGGCGTTCTTGCTGGGATTAATGGTGACCGCCACCGCCCCCGCATAGGAACAAGCATAAAAACTCGCCACAAACTCCAAGCCATCACTATAAGGAAAGAGCAACAAAATGCGATCGCCCTTTTTGATCTTTGTTTGCACATGGGCGGCGATCGCCTTCACTCTAGTTTCCAACTGTTGATAAGTGAGACTTTGGAAATTAGTCGGGGTCTCCGAAACAAACGAATAGGCTAATCGTTCTGGTGTGGTGGCGGCGCGATCGCGAAGAACATCAACAATGGTGGAATAGGTTTTCATCGATTAATTACAACTAGAAATAAATAATGAAGGCGATCGCCAAACTCTTAACTGATCACTGTTAACTGATGACTGTTAACTGTTAACTGTCTCTCACTTTGCGGACAATACCGTCAAAATACCAGTTCAGCACAGGCGCGAGCAAACTATGGAGGCGATTGAGCAAAGTCAGTTCCAAGCCGGGGGCGATCGCAAATTTATTTTGTTCAACACCTTGCAAAATGACGGCAGCAAGTTTGTCCGGTTGCCACATTTCGGCTGTGCCCGTAATTTGTTTAGTTTCCTCAGGCTTTGTCTTGTTTTCAGCAGCAAGCTGCGGTGTATCCGTATCCGGTGGATAAACGATGGTTACACCAATGCCAAAACATTTCAGCTCACCGCGCAAGGATTCTGCCAAGCCCCGCAACGCAAATTTCGAGGGGCCATAGGCGGTATAACCATATAGACCAATCAATGCTGCCCCAGACGAGATCATTACGATCTGACCTTTCTGCTGTTGTTGCATTGCGGGAATGGCGGCTTTGATGGCATACAGCGTCCCCAAATAATTGACGGCGATCGCCTGTTCAAACACATCCACTGGCATCTCTGCAAAATAACCAGGTCGCGCTACCCCCGCCGAGGTAATCAACAAATCCGGTGCGCCTAATTCGGCGATCGCCGTTTCCACCGCCTCTGTAATTTGTTCTCGATTCGCAACATCCGCCGAAAAACAATAAATATTTTGCTTTGGATTAATGCGTTCTTTTTCTAATGCTATTTTTGCGCCTTCTAAAAGCTCTGGACGACGGGCAATCAACGAAATGCTGTAGCCCTGTTGGATGAGTAATGAGGCGATCGCCTTCCCAATCCCACTCGACCCACCCGTAATAATCGCGTGTTGCATATATTGCTTTTTTATCTCTTGAAAATATCAGCTGAAAGTCCCCCTTAAAAAGGGGGATTTAGGGGGATCAAAATTTTGGATTAAGAAATAATCTCTAATTTACGACCAACTTCCGCAATAATTGTGAGCGCTTTATCAAGATGTTCTTGGGTGTGGGTCGCCATCACGCTCGTCCGCAAAGAAGCCTGATTCCGGGGAACCGCCGGATACACCGCCGAATTCACATACACCCCAGCCTCCAGCAACTCCTTACAGAAGACCATACATTTGAGATCATCACCCACCAATACCTTAATCACAGGCGTTTGGGATTCACCCACAGTAAAGCCCAACTGTGACAAATTATCCTTCCAATACTTGGCATTTTTATGGAGATTTTCCACCCGCCAAGGCTCTTCGATCAAAATATCTAAAGACGTAGAAGCCGCTGCCAAAGATGTCGGGGGAATCGAAGCCGAGAACAGCATCGATCGCCCATTAAACCGAATCCAATCAATCACCTTCGCCTCTGCCGCAACCCAACCGCCAACGGAAGCCAAACTCTTGGAGAATGTGCCACACAAAATATCGCTGGAGCCAATCATATCGAAATGCTCTTCTGTACCTTTACCGCATTTACCCAGCACACCGAGGGAATGGGCATCATCCACCGCCAACGCCACACCATAGCGATCGCACAACGCTCTGAGTTCAGGTAACGGCGCAATATCCCCAGTCATCGAGTAAACCCCATCAACCGCCACCATTGCCGCAGATTTTCCGGCGACCTGTTGGAGCTTTTTTTCAAGATCCGCCATGTCATTGTGATGGTAGGTCATCACCTTACAGCGACTCATAAACGCCCCATCGAAAATACAAGCATGGGCTTCGCTGTCGAGAATAATAGTTGTGTTCTCGTTCATTAACGCCGAGATAAACCCAAGGTTTGCCTGATAACCCGTTGTAAACACAAGGGCATCTTCATGACCCACAAACTTTGCTAGTCTTTTCTCCAATTCCCGGTGTTGGTGCGTTGAACCATTGAGCAAGCGAGACCCCGTCAAACTAGGGCCATCCACTAAGGCTGCCTTTGCCGTTGCGCCCCGAACACGCATATCTGCCGTCAAACCGAGGTAATTATTTGACCCCAGCATAATCAGCGATCGCCCGTCAAAAATACAAGTTGCGCCTTCATTGCGTTCTAGTTCCCGGAAGTAGGGCAATAACCCTTTTTCGCGCAATTGATCCGGCAAATCAAAATCCCGCGCCTTTTGCAACACATCATTATCCTTTTGGAAGGCTAATCTCAGGCGAGAATCGAGATCAATTTCGCCTGTGCCATTACTCTCAGCTACCTTGCCATTTTCGGAAGTTTGCACCGCTCCTTCACCAGAGACTAAATCGTAAGACCATTCATCGGTGGTTTTACTCGCTTCCGCAACAATATTTTCCGCCAATTGCGCCACCGTAATATCTTCAAAAAACTGCTCCATCGGCACAGTTAAATCGAAATTTTCTTCCACATAACCCTTAATGGCGATCGCCTGAATAGAGTCCAAACCGAGACTACCAATTTTCTGATCAGGACGGATGCTATTAGCTGGTAAACCCAACTCTTGGGACATTTGCTCACAGAGTTGCTTTAATAATGTCGAAATTTCTGCTGCCTTTGCCGTTGCCGCATCCGTTACACCAAGACCTGTTTCACCCAAAATATTTTGCCCCACAACAATTAATTCATCATTTAAAAACGCTTCACGGCAAGCATGACGCTGAATTTTACCACTAGACGTTTTGGCAATACTGCCCGTCTTAATCAAAATCACCCCATAAGCTTGTAATTCGTGGTTTTCCGACACCGCTTTACGGATGATGCCGATTACTGCTTCCACATCAAGATCCCGCAAATAAGTACGCTTTACCTCTTGTACAATGACCAATTTTTCTTGCCCATTATGGTCAATGGAAAAAGCTGCGCCACAGTTTTCGCGCAGAGCCGGGTGGGATTTTTGTACCGTTAGCTCAATGTCGTGGGGATAGTGATTTTTGCCGCGAATAATAATTAAATCCTTCAGACGACCTGTGACGAAGAGTTCTCCCCGACTAAAAAAGCCCAAATCTCCCGTCCGTAAAAACGAATGTTGCTCTTTTTCTTCAAGGGTTGCCTCAAAGGTTTCTGCCGTTGCTAAAGGAGCATTCCAATAGCCGGCGGCAATACTGCCACCACTCACCCAAATTTCGCCGACCTGTCCATCAAGGCAACAGGTAAAGGTATTTGGATCAACGATCGCCACCGTCGTATCCATATAGGGGCGACCACAACCGACGAACACACTTTCTGATGCGGTTAAAGTTGCGGGAGTATCTTCGTTTTTGACGAGTAAATCTTCTGGCTGTACTTTTTCGACGACTGGACTTTTGTGTTTTTGGCCACCGGTAACGAAGAGGGTCGTTTCAGCCATGCCATAGCAGGGATAAAAAGAATTGTGGTTAAACTGACAAGCGCCAAACTTTTCGCTAAATTTTTCGAGGGTTTCTGCCCGGACAGGCTCCGCGCCGCTATAGGCTAAATCCCAACTGGATAAATCTAAACCTGCCAGCTGCTCATCGGAAATGCGGTTTATGCAGAGATCGTAGGCAAAATTTGGGCCACCACTGGTCGTTGCTCTGTATTTGGAAATGGCCTTTAACCAGCGTAGGGGGTTGGCAAGGAAGGCGAGGGGCGGCATCAAAATACTCGGAAAGCCGACATACAACGGTTGTAAGACATGGCCAATTAAACCCATGTCATGGAACAGGGGCAACCAACCGACACCGATGCTCTTTTCGCTGTGGCCAAAGGCCTGGTGAATGAGGCGTTGGTTGTGGATGATATTACCGTGGGTCACCATTACTCCCTTCGGTGTGCCTGTAGAACCGGAGGTGTACTGCAAAAAGGCGAGGTCTTCGGACTGAATTTCTTGCTGTTTAAAGGTGGCGGGATCGTCGTTGATAGTATTGCTCGCAATCACCTTTAACTGGGATAACTCTGTATTTTCTTCCCAGCGCTGTTCAATTTCTTGAAGAATCGTGGTGGTGGTGAGGGCAATTTTTGCTTGGGAATTGTTGGCGATCGCCAGTAGTCTAGAGAGTTTTTGGTTACGCCTCGGTCGATAAACGGGAACGGCCACCACCTTGGCATAGAGACAACCAAAAAAAGCCTTAACAAAATCTAGTCCTGACGAATAAAGTAGTAATGCTCTTTCCCCTTCCCATGGTTTGAGGTGGGCGGCGATCGCCCGTGCCTGTTGGTCTAATTCATAATAAGTAAGACGCTCTGACTCCGTTTCCCCATCCTGTAGAAAAACATAGGCTTGTTGATCCGGCTGATGTTGCGCGCGATGACCCAGAATTTCTAATAAAGATGCGTGTGTTCGGGGGGGATTCGGCAGAGTTACCATAAAGCAATGAATTAAGAGTTTTAGGATATTAAAAGCTATTCCGACTAAACTTCCTCAGACCACAGGAAGCGAGATAATTTAGTTTTCGTCGCTTTTTATATGTTTTTATGGGCTTAGAGGTAGAGAATACTGTATCTGACCAGTTGTGCAGTTATTCTAAGCCTACCCCTGTTATTTATAAAGTTTTTGCAAGGAGTATATATTACTCTCCCAGACTTGTGTTATGCACTTACAACCGATTCTAGGAGAGGAATTGCTCAAAGCAGTTTTATTCGACTGTGACGGATTTGGCGAGATTACGGGGCTGATCCACGTCCAGACCACGACGGGCCGCAATATGGTAGGACAGCAACTGTAAAGGTATGACGGCCAATAAAGGTGACAGAACTTCATTGACGGAGGCAACTGTTAGTAATTTATCGAAGGTGTGTGCTGCTTCCTCATCATCATTTGCGGTCACGCCAATGAGTAATGCATCGCGGGCTTTTGCTTCTTGGGCGTTGGAAATAACCTTTTCGTAAATGTCTCCCGGCATGGCGATCGCCACCACGGGCACTTTGGTGTCCAGCAAGGCAATGGGGCCATGTTTCATCTCCCCAGCGGGATAACCTTCCGCATGGATATAGCTAATTTCCTTCAGCTTTAATGCTCCTTCTAGGGCAATGGGGAAATTGATGCCCCGGCCAATAAAAATGAAGTCATTGGTATCCACAAAAGCGTGGGCAAGCTCCTCGATATCCCGCTCTTGATCTTCAAGGATCGATTCAATTTGCGCTGGAATTTGTTTTAAGCCGTCGATTAATGTGTGGATTTCTGTCGGAGCCAAGGTTTTCCGCCGCGCTGCGAGCTCCATCGCGAGAAAATAAAAACTCATCAGCTGGGCTTCAAAGGTTTTCGTTGCTGCCACCCCGATTTCGATGCCGGCGTGGGTGTACATGACCTGATCCACGATTTGGGTAATGGTACTTTCAGAGCGGTTGGTGATACCGAGTAAGCGCGGTTTAAATCTTGTTTCAGTACTGTGGGAGCGTCGTTCTTTTTCCATCTCCAGCGCGGCGATCGTGTCGGCGGTTTCACCGGACTGGGTTACACCAATGGTCAAAGTATTGGGCATTAGGGGCGATGGTGAATAGCGAAACTCTGAGGCGTAGTAAACAAAGGTCGGAATTCCGGCCAATTGCTCTAACAAGTATTTGCCGACGAGGCTGGCGTGCCAACTGGTACCACAGGAGACTATCTGGATGTGGTCGATATTGTCGAGGAATTCGGGGGGGTTAATAGAGAGATTAATGGGGTGTTCGGCTTCGGGGTTGAGGTAAGCCTCGATATTGGTACGGACGACGGCGGGCTGCTCGTAAATCTCCTTGAGCATATAGTGTCGGAACCCTTGCTTTTCGACGGCGACGGGGTTCCAGTCTAGGGTGCGGGGGGTTTTCTTGAGGCGATCGCCCGCAAAATTATAAATCTCCATCCCCAAGGGAGTCATGCGCGCCATCTCGCCATTTTCGAGGGTCAAAATTGCGCTGGTGTGGGGAATAAGAGCTGTAATGTCCGAGGCACAGAAAAATTCCCCTTGACCAAAACCAAGGGTGAGAGGAGCCTGTTGTCTGGCAACAATTAATTCATCGGGATAATCCGCACAAATAACGGCGATCGCAAAAGCACCATTTAAACGGGCGATCGCCTTTTGCACCGCATCTAAAAAAGGCTCATTACTACCGATTGTCTCAGTAAGTAAATCCGCAATGAGATGGGGAATAACCTCCGTATCCGTCTCCGAGAGAAACTTATAACCCTTTTCCTTTAGCTCATCGCGCAGTTCGCGATAATTTTCAACAATGCCATTTTGGACAACAGCCACCCGTTGAGACATATCAAGGTGGGGGTGAGCGTTGTGTTCCTCCGGTTTACCATGGGTTGCCCAGCGCGTGTGACCAATACCAATTTGTGCCGGTGTTTTTTGCTGCTCTAGTTTTTCGCGCAAATTATAGAGCTTGCCCTTAGCCCGGACTGAATGCAGTTTTCCTTCCCAAATCGTAGCGATGCCCGCCGAATCATAGCCGCGATATTCCAGGCGCTCTAACCCGCCCACCAGAATATCCGTTGCCGCTTGCGTTCCCAAATAGCCGACGATCCCACACATCGTGATACTCCTCTAAACACACAAAAAATAAGTAGTTTTATCCTAGTCTAGGATTCAGCCGCCTAACTGTTCTTTCCTAAAAACCTAAAAACTATCTGACTCCGGCACAACATTGTTCCCTGACTGATTGAGGAAGAGGTTGCCCGCCGCATCATTTTGATAAATACAGTTAATTTTCGGAGAACCCTGCAAACTGCCTGTATAACCAAACGTATTCATCCGACGCTTACAATCGTTGACCTGTTCCGAAGTGATGAGGTTTTGTCTTTCGAGAATGCTCCAATTGTTTTGTCTGATGACACAACCGGGCTGCATCTTGGGTTGGGTAACGAAGACATTAAAGGGGTTTAAAGTGACATAGACCTGCATGTTTGTCACAATCGCACTAGCGCCAAACTGCTGACATAGTTCGGCATCGGGGGCTTGGCGGTCAATCTCTAAGCGGGAATCAATACTTGTCGGGTTAAGATTGGTACTGGAGCTGAAGCCAATGCCCACCGTAACCCCCAACACAAAAATTCCCCCAAATAGGGCAAGGGTTGCATAATTAAAGTTGAATAGCGGCTTTTTTGCTGGGTCTTGCTCCGGATACCGTTGCCGTCGGTCATTGTTTGGGCGATCGTAACGGGAGCGGGTTTTACGTTTCATTAGGACTTAAAATTTGAAGGAACAATGGCTCTAACGCGTCTTCGAACTCTAGTAAATTTCTAAATGATCACTGTATTCAATATAGCGATTTAGATCCCTCAACGGAGGTTCTTACGAGGTTTTTCATGGCGGATCGGCATACCTTAATTTTGCTGGATATTTTGATTTCGGCACGATTGGCAATTAATTATATTTCAGAGATGTCTTGGAGTGATTTCCTTGCCAATATTGTGGTGCAGGATGCGGTCATTCGTCGTTTGGAAATTATGGGGATTGCGTCGCGGAATGTCCCTGGTGAGCTAAAGGAAGAGATTCCGCAATTGCCGTGGTATGAGCTAGATCAGATTGCGCGCACGATGGGTGAGGAATATTCGGTAGTCAATATCGCTTTTGTGTGGGATTTAGTGCATAACGAGTTGCCCCGTTGGTCTCAAACTTTAGAGGTGATTTTGCCGGATAAAGGATTTGCGACAACAAATTCATAGTGGGTTGACATGTCAGCTTTGTATTGGTAACGGGACTCTGGATGGTGGCTGATACAAGAAAGAGAAAGGTTTGGTTAGTGCGCCACGGTAATCGTCTCGATTTTATTCGGCCGGAATGGTTTCTCTCGGCACTGTTTAAGTACGATCCGCCCCTTTGTCCTGCGGGAAAAATACAGGCTCAGGAGACGGCAAAATATTTGAGTTCTAAAGCGATCGCCCACATTTTTGTGTCGCCCTACTGTCGGACAATACAAACAGCATTACCGATGGCGATCGCTCACAATCTTCCTTTAAATCTAGAAGCGGGTTTGGGGGAATGGGAAAATCCGGATTGGATGGGTGAAAAACCTCAGTTAACGAATGAGCGAATTGTCGAAGTCGAAAATGTAATTAATCGAGATTATCGGAGCTTGGTGCAGCCGCAATATCCTGAAACCCAAGAGGAAATGTGGGCACGGGCAAAAAAAACAACGCAGTTTCTGGTGGAAAACTACGCTGGTAATTTATTAATTGTGGGTCACAAGGAATCGCTCTTTGGGGCGGCGATCGCCTTCCTTGGTAAAGAACCAGATTTTGATTTTGATGTTTGTGGGATCACGGAGTTTTGTTGGACGGGCGATCGCTGGAAGTGTACGTTAGCCAATGACCAATCCCATTTAAGTGATCCCGGTGTGAAGGTTGCTGAATATTGAAGAGGTAACGGGTAGGGTAGGTTCGATAACTTGCGGCAACCTCTTCCGCCCTCCGGGCACCTTCCCCAAGGAAGGAACTATAGTGAGAATTCTAAATTAAACGCTCATTTCCAACATCTTTTGGATGGGCTTAAGAGCTGCAGTAGAAGTGGCTTCGGGCAACGTAATTTCGGGCGCTTTATTTTTCATTGCCAAATACAATTTTTCGAGGGTGTTTAGGCGCATATGGGGACATTCGTTGCAGGCGCAAGTTTCGTCGGTGGAAGGGGCAGGAATAAAGGTTTTATCGGGACTATCTTTTTCCATCTGGTGAATGATGCCCGGCTCTGTCGCCACAATAAAGGTTTGGCGATCGCTCTCTTGGGAGTATTTGAGCAAGGCGGTTGTAGAACCGATGTAATCAGCGTGACTTAAAACTGGGGTTTCACATTCGGGGTGCGCCAAAATCTCTGATCCCGGATTTTCCACTTTTAGTTCGATAATGCGTTTTTCTGAAAAAGTCTCATGGACAATACAACTGCCTTCCCATAGTAATAAATCTCGACCCGTTTGCTCCATTACATAACGACCCAGATTCTTATCCGGCGCAAAAATAATCGGCTGATCCGCAGGGATTTGATTGACGATTTTAACGGCATTGGAACTGGTGCAAATGATGTCGCTCATCGCCTTAATTTCGGCGGTGCAGTTGATATAGGAAATGACGATGTGGTCTGGGTTGGCGGCTTTGAATTTGGCGAATTCTGTGGGTGGGCAACTGTCAGCGAGGGAACAGCCTGCGTCGAGATCGGGAAGTAACACGAGTTTGTGGGGATTGAGAATCTTCGCGGTTTCTGCCATGAAATGTACCCCAGCAAAAACGATCACTTCTGCATCGGTTTCCGCCGCCTGTCGCGACAAACCTAAAGAATCACCGATGTAGTCGGCAATGTCTTGGATATCGGGCTCTTGGTAGTAGTGGGCAAGGACAATGGCGTTTAGTTCTTGCTTTAGTTCGGCGATCGCCGCAAACAGATCAGTGGGAATTTGGGGAGTCGTGGGGCGGGCAGCAGTAAACATGGTGCTGAAATATATCTCCAGTGGGAAGACAAAAAACCTAGGCACAACATCATAGCTTTTTAGTTTCGTTTTTGTGTGGTGCATTTTTGCTAAGACTAATCACTTGGGTCAATTTGCAAACTTGCTTTATATCTGGATGAACTATGACTATCAGCTTAAAATCGAACTAGGTTTTCAAGTAAAACTAGTTACAAATAAACATTAGGAGTCATCATCAAAAATGTCTCTTGCAGAACTGATTCCTTTGGTCAACGATCTCAATGCCTCAGATCAATTATCTTTATTCAAACTTCTAGCAACAAAAATCCCAAACGCAGAACTCCAAGCAATTTTTTCTGAGCCAATCTATCCAGTTGTGTCTTTGTATGATGCAACAGAGGCGGCTGATGCATTGATGCAAATGATTCAGGATGATCAGGGAGAATCTTCTGGTATCTAGGATGATTGAATTTCCTTGGCTTAATGACCAAATTCTGCCCGTTATTCCCATATCTTTGAGTTGCTCAAACTTTACTATCTCTGCCAATGCATTGCTGGATACAGGTTCAACAGTCAATGTTTTACCCTATGATTTGGGTTTGCAATTAGGAGCGATTTGGGAAGACCAAAAGGTTAGTATTCCGCTAGCGGGCAATCTTGCTAAAACTGAAGCCAAGGGATTATTTGTAGAACTCCAACTTCAAGATTTAGAACCCGTGCGATTAGCTTTTGCTTGGGCTAAAACTTCGCAGCTCCCCTTAATTCTGGGTCAAACCAATTTCTTTCAAGAATTTGATGTTTGCTTTCAGCGGTCAAGTCAGAGTATTAAGGTTACTCTTCGCCGTTAAAAAAATGCTCCTATTCCAAAACTAGTTGAGAATCACTATTGAAGAATTGCCGATAGATTCCGGCGGTAACCAAAGAAGTACTGAGCATATTTGTTGCTGCAATCATGAACAGAATGAGGATTTGGTAAGATGCTGCATTCAGTGGATCGACACCGGATAAAACTTGTCCTGTGAAAATACCGGGTAAACTCACGAGTCCCACCACCATCATGACGTTAATGGTGGGGATTAGGCTGGCACGGATGGCTTCGCGGCGGTATGTGGCGATCGCCTGTTCTGGGGTAGCACCGAGACAGAGTTGAGTTTCGATGTCGAGGCGGCTGGATTTAATTTTGCTGCTGAGCCTTTCCCCCGCTAGAGACGCACTATTCATGGCATTGCCCATCATCATCCCCGCTAACGGAATCAAATATTGCGGGTCATACCAATGGTCTGGTTGCACGATAAAAACCATGACATAGGTCAATGGCAAGGCAAAACCAAAAAAAATTGACCCAAACATTAACGGAAAATTACCCGCATCCCGCAAACGATTTTTTGAGGCGATCGCCGCGATCGTTAGCATCACCAAAATAATGCCCAGCACAGGTAGCGGCTGCCCAATGGCAAACACAGCTTCCAAGATGTAGCCCACCACTGCCAGTTGCAATAATGTGCGTCCTGTTGCTAGGAGAAATTGTCCTTCAAGATCAAGCTTTTGCCACCGTGACAGGGCGATCGCCAAACCGATCAGTCCGAAAGCCCATCCCAAATCCCCACCATCGAGCTGAATAAATTCGTCCATTTTGCTTTTTTTTTAATCTCCAATCACCTATAACAGTTATATTTACGTCACCTTTCTGTCACCGTCACCCATGAGCCAAATTCCTCCCGTTGATCTAGGACGACAATACGCCAATATCGCTGCCGAAACGAACGCTGCTGTCCTAGAGATACTCAACTCTGGGTGTTATATCGGGGGTGAGTCCGTCACAAAATTTGAAGCGCGGTTTGCGGATTATCACCAGACTTCCTTTGCGGCGGGTTGCAACTCCGGCACAGACGCTTTATTTCTCGCCCTTAAGGGTTTGGGCATTGGGGCGGGTGATGAGGTGATTACCTCAACTTTTACGTTTGTTGCGACTGCTGAGGCCATCTGCATGACCGGGGCAAAACCTGTTTTTGTGGATGTGACAGCTGATAGTTTTAATCTTGATCTTGAGCAGATCGAATCGGCCATTACGCCCCAAACAAAAGCGATTATTCCAGTGCATTTGTTTGGGCGGCCAGTAAATATGGATCGACTGATGGCGATCGCCGAGCGCTATAACCTGAAGGTGATTGAAGACTGTGCCCAGGCAACGGGAGCGGCGTGGGGAATGCAGAAAGTCGGGGCGATCGGGGATGTGGGCTGTTTTAGTTTTTTCCCGACAAAAAATTTAGGAGGCTGCGGCGACGGCGGCGCAATTACGACCCATAACGAAGATTTACTAAATGAATTTACGATGCTGCGGCAGCATGGCTCAAAAATTCGTTATCAGCACGATGTGATGGGTGTAAACAGTCGTCTCGATACTCTGCAAGCTGTCATTCTCAGTATTAAATTACGACACCTTGACCGCTGGAATAAACAACGGGCGGCGATCGCCCAGCGCTACACCAAACTACTGGCGGGTCTAGAAGAACATATTCAGTTGCCGACAGCCCCAGAAGGCGGCACTCACGTGTGGAATCAGTACACCCTTTTGGTGAAGGATTGTAAGCGCGATGCGTTGCGGGAAGCCCTACAGGAAAAAGGGATTAGCATCATGATCTATTACCCCAAGCCACTACATTTGCAGCCCGTCTTTCTAGAATATGGTTACCAATCGGGACAATTTCCCATCTCTGAACAATGTGCCCACGAGGTTTTATCACTACCGATGTTCCCAGATTTGAGTATTGCCGAACAGGAGCAAGTGGTCGCTGCGTTACAAACAGTTCTCCCACAACTTTAAGATAAAAAAATTACTGCCCTATTGCCATAGTTTTGACCAAGACTTTTCGAGGCGATCGCCCTCAGACATTACAAAACACTGCAATCATCCAACCGTTTTTAAGCTCACTTCCATAATGGTTAAACAAGTCGGTTTAAAGATATGCAGGCGCAACCCGTTTTTTATAGTCATAGTCGGCAAGATTGGTAGGGGTTTAACATGTTAAACCCCTACAGGATAAGGTTTTGAAGTTTATCTGATATCTTAACTTTGATGGTTTTAATTATATGAATAATGTTTGGATTAGACGCAGCTTCATTACAGGTTTTAGTCTCTTTGCGCTGGTGGTGACAGCCTGTAGCCCAGCAATTGAAGAAGAGGTTACAACGGAAACACCCACACCAGAATCAACAGCCGTAGACTCTGAGACAACGACATCAGCACCAGCAGAACCGACTGCCCAAGCCCCAGAATCAACTGAGCATGTGACGACTCCCCATAGCCTTGAGGAAGTCATCAATAAATCCGAAAATTTCTACTTGGGTCAATACTATAACGACACTTGGGCGATCGCCGTTGCAGAAGGCAGTCAAGGCTATACCTACTACGGCTGCAGCCTCGGTACAGAAGATGGCTGTCTTATCCTCACCAAGGGCAACAAAACCTGCGAACGGGGTCTCTGTCTCTTTACGTGGCAAACCGGAAACTTGATGTACCAAGCAGACATCTCCGATCTGTATAACCAAGTGTCCGTTACCCAAGGGAAAGAAGTCATTGTCGATACCGGTGAGCTGATGGTCTTCGAGGCGAGTGGAGACGATGTCCCTGCCGACCGTGAAGAAGTAACCGGCATTTCTGAAGCCCAACTCAAAACCCTTGCTGACCAGATTTACCAAGCAATTTATGCCGAAGATTGGCAGGCGATCGCCGCCCTGAGTACAGATCCGGTGCGGGTAAATTATCCTGACCAAGAAAAATCCATAGAAGTCGCCAAAAATGAGCTGCCAGCGCTCTTAAGCAAAGCCGATTTAGACCAATGGCAAGCCCGCATTATGACCAGTCGCCTCGACGATCTACTCCTAAACCAATACGGTGTCATGTTTGGTGGCGGTGCGATTTGGGCAAGTCAAATAATCGGCGAACCGGAGCCACAAATTTACAGCATCAATATTTGGTAATCGTGAAAAAATCTATCTTTAGCGGCTCAACAACAGCATTTTATCAAGATAATATTTCAGCATTTTGCAAGAGAAATGAATGTCTGAATTATTACGAGATATTGTTACCAAACTAGAGGAAACATTCGATCCTGACGTACTAAGTTCGCAAATTGCTAGTGGCATTGTAAATTTCAGTGTTGCCCTAATTACCTTCTTAGTTTTTTACCTTGTCTGGCGTGTAGTACAAAAAATTTTAGTCCCAACATTAAAAAAGTCGCGCATTGATAAAACCTCTAGCAACTTCCTCAGCACTATTGCCAAATTCTCGATTTTGACCTTTGGTCTCTTGCAAGCCTTGAGTGCCATTGGCATCAATATGACCGCAATTATGACCAGCCTTGGAGTGGTGGGGATTACTGTTGGCTTTGCGGCGAGAGATGCGATGTCAAACTTAATTTCAGGGCTATTAATTTTTTGGGATCGACCATTTGTGATTGATGATTTGATCGAGATTGACCATTTTTATGGACGTGTCGAAAAAATCACGTTACGAAGTACTCGTGTGGTTACCCCTGATGGCAAAATGCTAGCTATTCCTAATTCAAAAGTGATTAATTCGACGGTTATTTCCTATAGTAATTTTCCCCATTTGCGCCTTGACATTGATGTTAGTGTTGCTGTTTATGAAAGTATTGATCATACGCGGGAAATTTTACTGGATTTAGTTGAATGTAATCCTGATTTTATGAAGATACCGCCACCAAGAGTTGTTGTGACAGCCCTCAATGACTACAATATCGCTTTGCAATTGCAGGTTTGGCTATTGGATGAAAGGACGCATTTGCTAGAAAGATTTGACTTGCGAGAATGTGTTTTTAATGCCCTCACTAAAGCGGGTGTTGATATGCCCTTTGAAACGATCAAAATAACGCCCATAACGCTCGAAAAGGGTGATCGCCTAAATTAGTTCAAAGCTTAAATTGCCAAAGGCTTGACCATTTATATGGAGGGTAATATCATGTTTGCCGAGGGTTTGTCGTCTGGTGGTCATTAATCTCATGGGATGAGTTTTTTGTAGAGTAACCGATTCATTTTCTACTAACTCTAACTGCTTAATTTTAAAAACTTTTTGGGATTGTTTTTTTCCTGTATTGGGATATTTCATCAAATAATCAATGAGGAGTTTCTGGGGTTTATGAGAATAAATCGTGATGGAAAATAAAAAAGATTCACCAATTCTGACCTTGGGAGTACTCGTCGAAAATTCGGTGATTTCAATCTCTGGTGTAGCGCCAAAACCCATTAGCTGAAGAGCATCTGGGTGATTTTGTTTTAATAATGTCCTCACACTATGTTTCGTGATGAACGCCATTTCTTCGGCAGATTGTTCTTTGCTGGACTGCCATTTTTGAAGTAACTGAATCACTAAAGGCGCGTCGAGTTTACTGATGTCGTTGAGATGATTGGCGACAGAGCGGGTGACATAACGCGTATTATCGGCATAGAGATTTTCTAAAATGGGCAGCGGTTGGCGGTAATTCAAGCTTAGTTTTTGTGACCAAGGTAATTTTGGACGTGTCCCTTCGCTGGCAAGGCGGCGCACATGATAGTTTTCATCGGTGGTGCAATCGAGGAGAAAGTCTAAGGTTTGGTCGGGAAACGCGTTTAGAAAATAGCGAATTGCATCTTCGGCAGAAAAGCGTTTGGTGATGGTTTTGAGGGCATTTAGAGAAATGTTCAAATATTCTTCTGTGCAACCATGGGTCGCGACGAAAAATGAAAGTGGTGCAAAAATGAAATCGCCAAAATCATCGTCAGTTTTGTTTGGGTCTAACTCCGGTGGCAGTGCCCGCAGCAAAGTTTCTAATGCAACGATGTAATCGTCCGGCAAATATATTTCGAGACAATTGGTGATGTGGGCGATACGGGCTTTTAATTCGAGGGATGGAAATGGGGCAATCACATCGTTACGAAATTTTTTTGTCTCAAAAGCTGGGAATACTCTCTGAATTAAATTGGCTAAGTAATCAACTTTCTTGGCATTAAAAAGCTGATCTTTTAACGAAAAAGAGGTTTTAGCTTTCACAGAAAATTAGCCCGTATCTTTTAGGTCATCGATTTATATTAGCTATTTGTTGGGGCGATCGCCGCCCTTATTTTTTCTGCTTATAAACCCGGTGTGGTCTGGGCAAAGAGTGCAGCAAAATCATTGGTAATTGGTGCTGTTCCTTCTGGTTTTGACACCACATCAAAGGCTTTATTACGGGCATTGGCTTCCTGTAAAGCTTGGACAACAACCTCTGCCACATCTGCGCGGGGAATCGCTGTGGTCACATCTGCCGGCGTATCGTTGAGCAGCACATCATTTTTGCTGACAACGAGTTCTCGCTTGCCACCTGCTTCGTTCAGCAAACCGCCTGCCCGAATGATGGTGTAGTCAATGCCGGAGTCGATGAGATATTGTTCTGCCTTGCGCTTCCAGATCAAAATATTGCCATTGCCGAGGGTATTGAGGAAATGATTTTCGTCGGTGCCGCCCATGGAGCCAACGATAATGATGTGTTTCGCACCCGCTTTTTTCGCCGCATTAATCTGATTTACCTGACCGTGATAGTCGATTTGTTCTGGCATTTCACCATCGGGAAAAGCAAATTCCGGGCGTTGTCCGGGTTGGGGTGGCGCTTTCATTTGTGGCGTGGCGCTCGTCAAAATAACTAAGGCATCACAATCTATCATTGCCATTTCAAGATCAGTGGGGTTGAGGATGCTGCCAAAATAAAAATTTTCCGTAGAACCAAAGAGTTCTTTGGCTTTTTGCGGCGATCGCCCAAAACCTTTCGCCGTAAATTGCTCCGGTAACGCTTGCAATTTTTGTAACACAAGGGAACCAGTCCGTCCTGTCGCACCAGTTACTAAAACCTTAAGAGAAGTCACCATATATTTTTATCACCGAGTATTAATTGTCTATAGATTCTATAAATTTCGCGATCTCTTTGGGCGATCGCAGATGATGAACTTCTTTAGTCTGTTTCGCTTTCTCCACATATTCTCGATATTTAGGGGCGAGATGTTTTTCGCAGAGGTAAAGCACTTTATAGCTATTCATCGAACTTTTCCAGAGAGGACTATTCTCTGGCCAACCTTCAGGTGGATTGAAATAGCCCGTGATAAACCGCTTCGTTACCCACCAAAAATGAATGTAGATCGGTAAATCTATATAGACCAAAGTGTCGGCAATATCGAGCCGTTGCCAAAGCATTTTGAGGTTGCCAAAGCCATCAATCACCCATGTTTCACTATCGAGAATTTCTTGATGTGCTTGCTGGAATTCTTCGGGTGGAACTGGAATACCGCCAGGCTGAAACTGGACTTTGTCTAAAATATGTAGTGGCAAACCTGAGGCTGCGGCAATCTGTCTACTAAGTGTTGATTTTCCGCCACCAGTATTGCCAAAAACTGCAACTCTTTTCATCTCAATAAACTTTTCTGGGGAAATAACGGATTAAGTAGGCATCAAAAAAATGGGAGTTCAATGAGTATTTGATTAGTGAGGCAGCTAGATTCTATAAAGGCGACAAAATTTTGATTACTATTGAGTTATTAACCACTCACACAGAGCAGACAATTGGTTATCGACGGTGAGATTTGCCGCATTACTAAGTTCACCTTTTTGGCACTGTCCATAAATTTCTGACGACATACTATTTTCTATCGCAGCTCCGATAAAAAACAGCTGGACTTTAGTCTTGAAAGAGTCTCTTACTCTGCCAAGAGCTGTATTTGCTGTTTTCCAATGCTCATCTGCTCCAGCTGGATCTATTCCTCCCTTTAATTCACCGATAGCAAGATAATTCTGCGCATCATTAAGGGTATTAGCCAAAATAGAGGAAGTAACTCCGTCAATCTTGTCGTCTAATAACACAATATCAATATTCTTTTTGACCTGCGGGACATTGATATTGAAAATCATAGATCTATGCGATGTATTTTTTGTCCACCTTAAGGCTTTCGTTCGTGCAGCCATCCCAGCTACATAATCCGTGCTGGAAATCCACTTTGACCGTTTTGGGAATAACTCAAATTCAATATTATGTATCCGTAGTTGGGCAATAATAAATCTGACGAACTTTTCCTCTGCTATCGAACCAACAATGTTTCGCATTCTGCCACCGAGAGCATCCCCAAGTGTCAGTAAGTAGCGATAAATAAGCTCATCGATATACTTATTGCCACAGGGCGCAAGCACCTCTTTAACAAAGCCTGCAAGAATTTCAGTTTTATCTGTGTCATCAAGATGAGCTTTTGCTTTTACAGATACACCCGCTGCTTCAATGAGTGTATCTCTGAGGTCAGCAAGCTGTAGAATATCTTCCGCACATTTTGTTTCGTTCTCAAGGGATACTCGCAGAGCTTTTGCTTTATCGATAAATGGCAGGGATTCTTTGTTTCGGCGAAGGGCATATTCTAGGAAACCGCTTCTGCGAGCATCTCTTGTGGTGACAAGGTCATCAGAGTTACTGACAAACTGATTATTCTTCATTGGTTGCTTCTAATAGCT
Organism: [Limnothrix rosea] IAM M-220; assembly: GCF_001904615.1. NCBI lineage: Bacteria > Bacillati > Cyanobacteriota > Cyanophyceae > Chroococcales > Geminocystaceae > Picosynechococcus > [Limnothrix rosea] IAM M-220. The sequence continues at coordinate 57,023 of NZ_MRBY01000007.1, read as the reverse complement.
GTTTACTGACTGCCTTAGCAACAGCTTCAGCGAGTAATGGCGGTACTGCATTCCCCACTTGTCCAAACTGAGTCATCGTCACTTTGCGTTTGCTACTGTATGAATCAAGTCGAGTGCCTGTAAATTCCCAATCCAAGGGAAATGTTTGTAGACAGGCCAGTTCACGCACTGTTAGCATTCGATCTTCACAAGGATGAATAAAATCTCGATAACCACTGCGCGTGACTGTTGGTGATGGTTTGTTCGGGTCTAGCCTGCGATACGTTGAACCAAATGTCTTTGTCTGATCTGATAGTTTGCCGCCTTGTTTGACTTTACGAATTTTTTCTAGCGTAGAAGGTGCATGGGCTGTTTGCTCATGGTTTTTTATATTCGTATCTTTAATATCCATGATTCTTAATTCTATCTTTTATCGTTTGTGAAACTCTGAGTGCTGTTGCAGATGGGGGATTTGCAGCAGGAAGACAACCTATAGCGTCTTGAACAGTTTTGTAAGGTTTTCGCTGTTTCCCAAAGAGATCTGTCTGCCTCACTTGCTCGCTAGACCCATGAGTCGGTTCAGGAAAATGAAATACCTTACCTAAACGATTACCTACAACAAAGACTCTTTCCCTAAATTGTGGCGCGCCAAAATCAGCAGCGTTCAGGACATGATATGAGACTGAGTATTCATATTCCATTCCATCATATTTTATTGGTTGCGATGCTTCTGCCATGATCGCCTCAAGAGCTTTACCCTTAGACCAGTTGATCATGCCTTTGACATTTTCCATAACAAAACACTTCGGTAGTGCCTCTCTCACCACACGCAAGAATTCGAGTACCAGCATTCCCCTTGGATCATCCATTCCCATACGTTTCCCTGCGAGACTAAAACTTTGACAGGGAGGACCTCCGATAACCAAATCAATTTCAAGGGGCTTTACCTTTGCAGCCTCTAGAATTGTTCGTGTTGTAATTGATGTGATATCCCCTTCAATGACTGGAGTATTAGGCATATTTAGCCGCAAGGTGTTACAGCAAGATGGGTCTTGTTCCACAGCCACAGCCGTCCTGAAGCCAGCAGCATGAAATCCTATGTCCATGCCACCAGCTCCGGAGAATAGGCTTATCAGTTTTTTTTCTTTCATTAAACAGGAGGTTACTGAGTGGTTGGGTTGTTCGTCGGATTGTAGTAAATACTATTTAAGGGAATCAAGCTTTTACCTACTGTTTTAGTTCACTCGAAAAGCCTTTGGGGTCATTCCTGTCATTTTTCGGAATTTATTGGTTAGGTGACTATGGCTATTGAAGCCGCACTCTAGGGCGATATCTGTAATTAAATAATCGGTATTTTTTAATAGTCTTTTTGCCCGTTCGACTCGCTGTTGAATGAGGTATTGATAGGGCGATCGCCCAATAGATTGTTTGAACAAACGACCAAAATGAAATTGGCTCATATCTAATAGTTGAGCGAGATCGGCTAGCTTAATATCTTGTTCTAGTGAGCTATCGATATAGTCCAAAATTTGGCTCAGTTGGTGGGGAGGTAAACCGCCTTCATAGGTTTTTATTTTGGGCTTTTTCGTTGTGTATTGACGCAGTAAGTTGACGGTGAAAATATTGGCGAGGGAGTCAATATACAGTTGGCTACTGGGCTGATTTTGTTCTAATTCGGCTAGCAACATCATGGCGATCGCCTCTACTTGGGTATTGCGTGTCCGAAATTCTGTGATGAGGGAAATACGATCTGGGTCAGTATTGAGGCTTTCTGTGGCGACAGTGCGAAGAAATTGATCGCTGAGACGAATTTGCAAAAGATGATCGTCGGTTTCCCAGCGCGCAAAAAATCGAGATTGGGCTGGGGTGATAACCATGTCGCCTTTGCCATACATTCCCGTATAGGTTTTGTCGTCTTGTTTTTGCAATAGATGCACAGGGCGGGGCGCTAGTGATAGAGAGAGAATGTGATCATTCGGCGCGGTTGAGTCGCATTCTCCGGCGGGATGGCGCATATGAGAAAGCTGGATGTTTTGCCAGCTCTGGGTTTCGTCGGATGAATGGAAGAAAAAATTGCCTTGGTCTGGCTCGGAAGAAGGACTATTCATTGCACCAATGCCGTTCGTCTTGCCTCGATTGTAAAGGGCTTCTCGATGTTTGCATGCCACCGCAGCAAAAAACTTGTCGCAAGATCGTGATAGTTCCACAAGAATCTGCAAGTTTCAAACAATTGTTTTGCCTAATCTGAAAGTGTCAAGTTCAACGACAGGTAAACACAAATGAAACTCGTTATTTTCGGCGCAACAGGTACAGTGGGTTGTAAGGTCGTCACCCAAGCATTAGAGGAAGGTCATCAAGTTACGGCGTTTTCCCGCCATCCTGAAAAGCTCAATCTCCGCCAAGAAAACTTGCAACTTTTTGCGGGGGATGTGATGGATTTTCCCACTGTTGAGCAGGCGATCGCCGGACAAGATGCGGTGGTTTGTGTGCTGGGTTCGGGCAAAAAATTGTCTGGCAATGTGCGCTCGGAAGGCACTCGCAATATTATCCAAGCGATGGAAAAAACTGGGGTGCGTCGCCTCATTTGTCAGTCCACGCTCGGGGCGGGTGAAAGCTGGAATAATCTCGATTTCTACTGGAAATATGTCATGTTTGGCTTCCTTCTCCGTAAGGTTTTTGCGGATCATCTCGTTCAAGAAGAGCTTGTGGCGCAGAGTCCGCTTGATTGGACAATTGTGCGTCCCAGCGCTTTTATCGATGGCGATCGCACGGGAAATTATCGCCATGGTTTTCCCACAGATGATCGCACTATCACGCTCAAAATCTCCACGGCAGATGTGGCAGATTTCCTTTTGCAGCAGCTCACCAATACGCTCTACATCGGCAAAACGCCGGGCTTGTCTTACTAAAACCAAGCATTTACACAATTTTTAGATCACATTATTTTCGAGGAATATTATGGAACTCTTTCAAACTTGGCGATCGCCCCTCATCCTTTTCGCGGCGGTAGGCTGTGCGGTTAGTGGCGGTATTTTCTACGCCTTCTCCACCTTTGTGATGGCAGCCCTCGGTGAACAACCCTCTGCATCCGGTATTGCAACCATGCAATCGATCAACATTACGGTAATTAATCCGTTATTTATGGCAGCGTTTTTTTTACCTGCAATTGCGTCAATTATTTTGGCGATCGCCGCCCTCCGAGATTGGAGCCATCCAAGTTCCAGCTACTTATTGATGGGCAGTTTGCTCTATCTCATTGGCACCATTGGCGTAACCATTGCCGGAAATATTCCGCTAAATGACGCTCTCGCTGTCGTCAATCCCAATAGCAATGAAAGCTTTACACTTTGGACGCGCTTTCTCAAAAATTGGACATTGTGGAATCATGTGCGCACCATTGCCGGAATGCTGGCCTCTATCTGCTTTGCGATCGCCCGATAATCGTCACTTTGCGTTTGCTACTCTATGAATCAAAGTTTGGGAATTTATTAGTTTGATGGCCATTAAAACCAGAATCAAAGCCAATCAGTTTAGGGCTAAAAAATCGGAGATTTATGAAATTCTAGGAAAGCAAACAAAACCCTTTAAAAAATCCCCAACCTTTAAACTCCAAAGCCTTTGTACTGATCTTGTTAGCCTAGATTATTAATTCTAGAGCAATAAAAAAAGAGAATTCAGCCCCATGAAGAGACTAATTTCCCTAGAAAAAATCGTTACATCAAGTTTTTAGTTTTCTAAAATTTCTATCGACAAAGGGCTTTTCCCTGAGTATCTTGAATGGAGAAAGCGTCAAACTCTCCTCCATCAAATTCCCCAGATACAGTGACTTGTTGGCTTTCTGAAATATGGTGGGCTGTGTGGTCTCCGCAGATATCATCTGAGTCAACATTGATGGAGCGACTGCCAGTATCTAATTGAAATCCATCTTCCCAAACTCGCTGGATTCTACCGGAAAAGGTGGTGTTTTGAACCTTTGTAATGGCGCATCCATCAAGGGCTTTTCCCTGAGTATCTTGAATGGAGAAAGCGTAGAATTCTCCTCCATCAAATTCCCCAGATACAGTGACTTGTTGGCCTTCTGAAATATGGTGGGCTGTGTGGTCTCCGCAGATATCATCTGAGTCAACATTGATGGAGCGACTGCCAGTATCTAATTGAAATCCATCTTCCCAAACTCGCTGGATTCTACCGGAAAAGGTGGTGTTTTGAGCTTTCGCAATGGTGCATCCATGGGTGAGGATTCCGGCTAGAAGCAGGGTGAATCCTATGACACTTGGTTTCATGATTGAGATCTCCATTTTCTAAAGAAATCAAGTTTGTTTAATGTATCATAATTTTTGGTTTTATTGAGTGTAAAAAAATAGTCTATGGTATGTCTTTGAAGTGTCAAAAAAGGTTGATATCTTTTTGGGGTCAAAGCTAATGAGTTTAGGGCTAAAAAGTCAAGAATTTGTAAAATTCGAGGGAAGTAAATGAAACCTTTTGAAAAATCTTCAATTTTGAATCCCAATGTCTTTGTACTAATTTTATAGGTCTTGGTTATCTCTTTTTTGTGCCATGCAATAGCTCTCCTGGTAGCGATTAATCATGGGCGAAAATCTCCATTTAACATGGGTGCTTAGTGGATATTTTTTAGTGGAAATGGGGGTGATCCTTCTGCTCTGCCGGTCGTGGAAATTTAAGGCAAGATGGGTTTATTCTAAAATGCTATTTTGTATCGCTGGTTTATTTGCTAAGGTGACATGTTTGGGTGAAGGCTTGTGTCGGATCAGTGTTTGATTTTAGGCGATCGCCCCGAGGTTTTCCTCTACATGGGCATTGGGGTCATGTTCACGGATTTTTTCAATAAAAAACTCTTCTAGGGTGGGTCGCGCTAGCTTGAGATCGATGAGCTTTGCCCCCATGAGATTGAGGGAGGCCAAAAATGCCTGTTGATCGCCCACAAGGTGGCCATACCATTTGCCATCATGTCTCTGTAAATCAGGTAGCCATTTCTTAAGTTGTGTCTGATCGCCACCCCGAACGACTGCTTGATAATTATCTTCTGACCCTAATAAATCATTGAGTGTACCGGTACAAATAATTTCGCCCTTAGATAAAATGGCGAGGCGATCGCAGATTTGTTCGACATCGGTGAGAATGTGAGAGTTGAAAAAAATCGTTTTGCCCTGTTCTTTCAGCGACAAAATAATTTCCCGCACTTGATAGCGTCCTAGCGGATCGAGACCAGACATCGGTTCGTCTAGAAAAACCAAATCTGGATCATTAATGAGAGCCTGTGCCATGCCCACGCGCTGGAGCATGCCCTTCGAGTATTTACGCATTTGTCGTTTTTTCGCGACTTCCTGCGCCAAACCAACTGTATCAAGAAGTGTTTTAATGCGTCTTTGGCGACGTTGTTTCGGGATTTGAAATAGTGACCCGGTGAAATCTAAAAATTCCCAAGCTGTTAAATAATCGTAGAAATAAGCGTTTTCTGGTAAATAGCCAATTTTTTCTCTGGTTTGGCGATCGCCGATCGGTTTACCAAGCAATGTTGCCTGCCCGCCACTTTTGCGGATAATGCCCAATAAAATTTTAAGGAGCGTTGTTTTCCCCGCACCATTGGGGCCTAATAATCCAAACGTCTCCCCCGGCATCACCTCTAAAGAACATTGACTTAGAGATTGACTCGTTTTATTGAGCCAAAAGCCCGTGCGATAAATTTTGCTAATGTGCCACGTTTTGAGGATAGCTGTAGCATCTTGGGTTGGGGATTCAGTCTGCATAGAAAGATTTTGTGACGAATTGAAACAATTTTTATCAATTTGGCAGAAGCGTTTGAACAGGGCAGTAACACCGCTAAAATATTCACTGGTTGATTATATTAACTTTTAACCAAATTCTTTTGTTGAGAGCTTTAAGAGGAAACTCCTTTGAAAAAATTACTAGCTATTGCTTTAACTGTACTCGTCTCCGTCTTTACTTTCAGTACTTCTGCATTTGCCGCTGACGCTGCTGCTGGTGCTCAAGTTTTTGCTGCTAACTGTAATGCTTGCCACATTGGTGGTAATAATGCAGTAATGCCCCCTAAGACTCTTAAGGAAGCTGATCTTAAGACTTATCTTGCTGGTTATAAGGATGGCTCTAAGTCCCTTGAGGAAGCAGTTGCTTATCAAGTGATTAATGGTCAAGGTGCAATGCCTGCTTTTGGCGGTCGCCTTAGCGAAGAGCAAATTGCGAATGTGGCAGCTTATGTTGCTGACCAAGCTGAAGGCAACAAGTGGTAAATCTTGTGTGTTTTTCGCGAGTAATTATTTTGTGATAAAAAATATTTTTCCAACCGGCTCTCAATGTGTATTGGGGGCTGATTTCTTATGTTAACGAAAAAAGACTTTGGTCACTTTGGTTGCAACGAAGCGTAGGCGCATGTAGTCTGCGACCCAGCCAGTCTCATCTGTATACAGGTGGGGTTTTACTTTTTCCGTCACTTTATTGAGGAAAAGTTGTTGTTGCTCTAGGGGCAGGGTGGCGATCGCCTGTTGGGCAAAGATGTTTAGCCAAGCCTGTATACCTGCTGCGAGGGGCGTTGGTCTTGGTATCAGCTCGATATATTCAACGTGAAATCCACCAGCCGTCAGGGCTTGGGCATACTGTTTAGGGGCTGGAAAATACCAAGGATTTTGCCACTCTCCCCAGTCTGGATGTTCGGTAAAGGTGGCGGCGATCGCCGCCAATAAACACTGGATATTACCCTCCCCACCAAACTCCCCAACAAAGCGACCAGTTGGCTTAAGAGCTCGGTAAACACCAGCAATGACCGATGGATAGTCCGGCATCCAGTGGAGCGCCGCATTGCTAAAGACCGCATCAAACTCCGCCTCAAAAGCTAAAGTTTCCCCATTGATAACGGCTGCCTTTAACCCCTGTTGTTGTGCGGCTGCGACCATACTTGCACTGGCATCAACGGCCATAACCTCCGCACCTTTTTGTTGGATTTTTCGCCCTAGGGTGCCATCACCACAGCCTAAATCTAAGATTCTCTCGCCTTGCTGGGCATCCAGTAACCCTAAAACTGGCGAACCAAGCTCTGACACAAAAGCTGCTTTGTCGGCATATTCTTCGGCGCGCCATAATTGGGTCATCGGAAATTATCGGGTGGTTTTGGTTGGGTAAATTAAAGTCTAGGATTGCGGTACATAGCTCCCTCAAAGTTCTGAGCGTTTAATGTCTTGGCGAGCTTGGATGCGTAGAAGATCGTTGCGCTGTTCGTGGTAGAGCTTGAGATCTTCTGGGGTTAAATTTTGCGGGTCAAGGACAACGAAACCTTTAAAATCCAAGGCTGGATACACTTTGAGATTGAGATGGGGAACGATTTTGTCTAGGGCTTGCTGTACTAAACGATATACATCAGCTCGGTAATATTCAAAATATTCTGGGTTGTCGGCATAGCGATAACCAACGGTTGCTTCTAGTTCTTTTTGGGAAATGATATAACCTGCTTCAAATTGGGAAAATTCTAGCATTTCTATTGTCATAAAAAATCTTTGAGTTTTAGTGTATTAGATCGAGCAAAGGCTGTTTTTATTTCTTTAGTTTTGTCATTTCTTTATCTTAAAAAAAATAATATTAGCAATCGGCGATCGCCCCAAGGATAGATTTACGATGACCGAACCCCAAAATGGGGGTTAGTACTACAGTAAACAGGTTTCTCTTTGTTTGTCGTTCGTTACAATAGAGATGTGAGAAAAACAGGCTTAAAGGTTTTTGAGTGGTGTCGATAGTTAATTTTTTGAGCTTCATTGTTTAAGTTATAAAAGGTTCTTTTATGAATGGGAATTTTCGCGTTGGGAATTTATTTGGTATTCCCTTCTTCTTAAATATTTCGTGGTTTATTGTCCTTGCCCTAGTGACCCTAAATTTTGGGACAGGTTTGGCATCTCAGTTTCCTTATCTTGGTAATAGTGCCTTGATCCTTGGACTGGTGGCAGGCCTACTGATGTTTGCCTCGGTACTGTTGCACGAACTGGGTCATAGTTTTGCCGCGATTCAACGGGGTATTAACGTCAACTCCATTACTTTATTCCTGTTTGGTGGACTTGCTAGCCTCGACGATGAAGCAAAGTCTCCTAGCGGCGCGTTTTGGATTGCTGTTGCCGGCCCCTTAGTAAGTTTGGCCTTGTTTATTGGCTTATTTCTCGTGGCAGCTAGTGGGATTGTGACTGGCCCTGCGGCGGCGATCGCCGGCTTGTTAGCCTACATCAACTTAATCTTAGCGACGTTCAATATGATTCCGGGTCTACCCCTTGACGGTGGTAACGTTCTACGAGCCATTGTCTGGAAAGTAACAGGAAATCGCTTTAAAGGAACCCTGTGGGCAAGTCGCGTTGGTCAATTTATTGGTTGGACTGCGATTATCTTCGGTATCCTCGCTGTACTTGGTCTATCGAATATTGGTAGTTTCTGGACGTTGCTTATTGGTTGGTTCTTGCTGCAAAATGCTGGTCGCTCCGCCCAGTCTGCAACCTTGCAAGAGGCTCTCTCTGGCTTAACTGCGGCTGATGCGGTTGTAAAGGAAAGTCCCGTTGTCGATGCGAATGTCACGCTCCGCGAATTTGCAGATATGGCAATTTTGACTAAAGAGAAGAGCCAGTGGCAACGTTTCCTCGTTAAGGATGAGGATGATAATTTGCTCGGTAGTATTCGTCTCAATGTTTTACAGGCAGTACCTTCTACTGAATGGTCTAATGAAATTGTCCGTAACTTTATCTCGCCCATTTCTGAAGAGAACAAGGTTGAATCTGACCAGTCTCTCCTCAATGTAATTGGTCATCTGGAAAAGCAGGGGATTCAGGCGATCGCCGTGATCCGCGACAACGGTAAGCTGGTAGGTCTCCTTGAGAAATCAAACATTATTAACTTGCTTCAAAAGCGCGACAAAGCTCAAATGCAATCTGCGTAACAGTTTTTACGCGTGATTTAAAGATTGCCTAGCTGAATAAACAAAAATGACCTATGACCAACTGGTTGTGGGTTATTTTTTTGTTTGCAAAAAAGAATCATTAAAATTAATCGCTCAAGATATGGTTTTTAGGATTGAGCCTGAAACATAAAATCCCCCTAAATCCCCCTTGGTAAGGGGGACTTGAGTTTTCTCGTTGTTTCATAGTCCTGTGGAAGGACGATAAAACGTTGACTTTCGACTCAATTTAATCCCAAGCTAAAAAGACTCGCCTTTATCTCTAGCCACTATGTCTGAACAATCCACCAGTCCTTTCAAATATTTGCCCCTGTGGGTCGGTGTCATCGGTGGGTCAATGTTAATGGTCAACCGTTTGCTAACGCCTGCTCTGACGGATTCTCAAGCGCGTTCCGATGTGGTGGGGACAATACTCAGCGCCATTTTAATTTTGGTGACATTACTTTGGGAGCAAATTCAGCCGAAACCTCCTGAAGCGGTGGTCTTAGAGGGAAAAGAAGATTTCCAGCTCGCAGAACATTTACCAGAGGCGATCGCCGCAGAGTTAGCCTGGGCATCCCATATTTTGTTAACAACCACTGTGAGTAAGTCTGTTGTTGTTTACTACGACGGCAAGGTTCTGTTGCGGCGCGGTATTTTGCCAGAGAAAAAAGACTTTAATGTGGGCACAATTGCTGAGCGAGTTTTGGAAAAGCAAAAGGCGGTTTACCTCGTGACCCTAAAACTTTATCCCGGACGTGTTGAATTTGACTATTTGCCGGAAAATACTCAGGGTATTATTTGTCAGCCCATTGATAAAAAAGGGTTGCTCGTGGTCGGCACAAATATCCCTCGCAGCTATACTAAACAATCTGAACAGTGGGTTGCAGGCATTGCTGAAAAATTGTCTATGACCTTGGCGGAAATTACCCTACCCTCTGCTTAAAAAACGTCAGTTATGGATGGGAATTTAGCCGACATTCTTTAGGGAAAGGGAGACACGGAGAGGGAGAGACACGGGGAAGCAACGAAAATTTGCATTTTTTGAAAGCTAGGATTTTTTGCATAGAAACATCTCCCGATCTCTTATTCGCCGCGTCATATTTCCGAATATTTTTAAGTAAAACTCAGGTTAAGTTGCCTGCTGGTCACTAGATTTACGGCGCTCCAACCAAAAGGCGATCGCCACCCAGAGAGCCAAAATCCCAAAAATACCCACCCCAAATTTGGTCATGATTTTCAGGACTTCAGACAACGGAAACATCCGACCGAGGATAAAGGGTAAGGTGACGGTAAAACCGCCCCAAACGATCGCGCCTGCCAAATTACAAGCGGCAAAAAGTGCAAAGGGCATTTCAACAATACCGGCGAGGGGGGCGGCAAAAATTCGAAAAAATGTCACAAATCTACCAAAAAACACGGCCTTGGGGGCATTCTTCAGGAATTTTGCCCGGGCATCGTCAATTTGCTGATCGTCAATGCGAAAAATGTGGGCGACCCGACGTAGTAATGGTAACCCTCCCCATTTGCCGATGAAATAGCCAATATTATTTCCCACGAAGGATCCGGCGATCGCCCCGATTAGCACCCACTGATATTTCAGCTCGCCACTGCCCGCCAGGAAGCCACCGATGAGGGTTAAGGCCTCTCCCGGTAGGGGAATGCCGGTATTTTCGAGGCCAATTCCAACGAAAACAGACCAGTAGCCATATTCATCAATGAAAATTTGTAGCGACTCTAGGGAAAAAAAATCGAGGGTCATGGAAACTTCTGTCGGCATTGCTTCTATACATTATGGGGTAGCTGATCCCCGCTTTTCTGAAAAGATCCCACCAAATTGCCTCAAAATTTCATAAGATAAATATTACGCAATGTAACAAAAAGTACTTACTGCCGTGACTCAGCTCGCTCCTCGACCGAATTCTACCGAACCTGAGCAACCAACTTCCCCTCCGAAACGGCGGGGCTTTGGCTGGAAAGGCATTGTTCTCGGCATTGTGATTGGTGTTATTGTTAGCGGTCTTATTGGCAGAGTGGGCGGTTCCGATGGTGAGGATTCTAATCCTGCTACTCCCACCGAGGAGGCCGTTGTCCCCCAGCAACCGAGTCGTGCTGTTACCGTCGTTGAGATTGAACCGCAGGCGATCGCCAAAACCATTGAAGTGGTGGGCACTGTTACTGCTGCCGATCTAATTTCTGTTTCCTCGCGACGTTCCGGGTTACAAATCACTAATCTTCTGGTGGACGAAGGCGATTTTGTTAAGGCGGGACAGGTATTAGCGCAACTCAATAATGAGGCACTCCGCGCCGAACTATTACAGGCAAAAGCCCAAGAGAGCCAAGCGGCTGCCCGTTTAGCAGAATTAGCGGTCGGTGCAAGACCGGAAGAAATCGCCCGCGCCGAAGAACAAATCACCCAAGCAAAAGCTGCCATTGCCCGTGCAGAAGCTGATTTTGACCTCGCCCAGCAACGCCTCGACCGCAATCAAGAGCTTTTAAATTCTGGGGCGATCGCCGCCGATACCCTAGACGAAACCCGTGCTCGCCGTGACTCAGCCCAAGCTAGCCTCAACCAGAGCCAAGCCAGTTTACGGGAAGCAGAACAACGTCTCCTAGAACTAAAGCGGGGTACTCGTCGTGAAGTATTGCAGCAAGCCCAAGCCCAACTCAAACAAGCCGAAGCCCAAGTCAACCTTGTGACAACCCGTCTCCAGGAGACACAAATCCTTGCGCCCCGCTCCGGCAAAATCATTGAAAAATTCGCCCAAGTCGGCGACCTGACCAGTAGCGCTGAACCCTTATTTTCCATCGTTGAAAATGGCCAGTTAGAACTACAAGCTAAAATCCCTGAAACCCAGTTAAGCGAAGTGCAACAGGGGCAAAGCGTGAATCTCACAGCCGATAGCAATCCGAGTCTGCAATTTACGGGTGAAATTGCCGAAATCATTCCGACTATTGACCCCCAATCTCGCCAAGCCACCTTAAAAATTAGCCTCGCCGCCGACAGCAACCTCAAGCCGGGGATGCTGCTACGCGCTGAAATTATGACTGACCAAAACAGTGGTTTTGCTGTGCCGACTGCCGCTGTCATTCCCGAAGATGGAGAAACCGCAACTTTATTCGTTTTGAATGCAGACAATACGGTAACAGCGAAAACAGTAGAACTTGGTGAACTGCTAAATAACGATCAAGTGGAAATTATTAGTGGTCTCAATCGCGGCGATCGCCTTGTTCTCGACGGTGCAGCCTATGTCAAAGATGGTGATCTCGTCGAGGTTGTCGCACCCATTGGTTAATGGTAAAAACACCCTTTTAACTATCGTTAACGTTGAAGAAAAATACTCATAAAACTCATATCAAGAGAGTCATAAAATCACCAAAAGTTCATATTGAAGCTTGCTAGAGATGTCACACTGAAGAAAATGATTTCAGCTCGAGAAATCCCTTCAGCAGCGACCCATCAGAGTTATGAACTTTGCAGTGAACTACTATCGCCTGATTTTACCCATTACTTTAGAGGTAGAGACGCGACGCAACTATTTAGCAAGTGAACTAGCACAACGTTTTATTGATGAATGTATTCCAGCTGAGCTATTAGAGGCCTGCCCCAAAACAAAATATATTAAGCGATGGCATGAAACTCTTTGGCTACAGGCTCAGGATAAAGATGAGTCCTTGTCACAGCGGGCGATCGCCACAACAGCCTTACGATGCTACGTTTCTTGGCGTTTAGAAGCAACAGCCAAAGTTATTGTGAACCGCTATCAAAGTCTCAAGCCAGAAGATATTAATCTTGATACAGTCAGAAACTCACTTCTTGAGGATATAAACCTCAAACATCAGTATATTCTTAAAAAATCTGATAATTCCAAACATCGTAAATTAGTCAAAATTAGTCAAAACGAGCCTGCATCAGTAAAAAGCCAAAAACAGGCGCAAGCATACCAACCCTTAAGCTTCGAGATTCTAGAAACTTGGAACCCCAAGCTAGAATCGGCATCCAGTCTTGATAGCTGGGTGAGGCGAAAGGCTCTTAGCGCCAAAATCATGAAGCCATTGGGAATAGACCGTCACACCTCTTGGTATCGATTGTGTAAGGTCTCCCAGCGCTATCGCAAACTTTTTTATGACCACGAGCAACAACATATCAAGATTTTCCAGCAAATCTATGACTCTGAGCTACATAAACATCGCTCAAACCTGCGAGACTCCTATCCCAACCCAACGGCAGATCAATGGAGCAGAATGCGGGATTTATTAGCTGTAGCCCTTAACAGATCTGATTTAGAGGTTTCTCAAGTCGAAAACTGTTTATCAGAGTTGGCAAACGATATTCGCCGTCTTTATTTTGACATTCCACCCCGTAGAGCGCTCCTCACAGCAGCAGTGGAGCCAAAAGTTGATCACAATATTGAATTGGCTGTCACTGAAGCAATAGGCGAACTAGGTGGTGTAAAAACAATCATTCAAAAAGCAGTCCAAGAAGTTTTTCTTCTACACGAGCAGAATATTAGTGCAAAGCTACAAAAGCAGAATATCAACTTTCAGGAGCTCATCTGTTTATATTACTGCCAAGGACTCAACCAGACAGAAATTGCCCATCAGATTGGCGGTCGACACCAGTCAAGTTGTTCACGGTTATTTGACCCAAAAGGATGTCTCAGTCGTACCAATGTCCAATGTATTGATATGGTTGTTGCATTGGCATTAAAGGATTTTTATGTAAGTGATGATCCTGATAGCATTATGGAACTTAGAGCCTGCATTGAAGAATTTTTTTATGAAGAACTAGAGTCGGCGAGAAAACTATTATCTAGTCGAAAAACGGCTGAGAAGTGCAGGAAAAACACTTATTTTCAATTTGTTTGTTCACTTTACTCATAAAAATCAGTGGACAGTTTTTTCGGCAAAAAGATATCAAAAATCATCTTGTTCATACGCATAACTTCTAATTAGTAGAACGATTTAAATAATGAGAGGCAATATCGGCAAAATGAGAAATAAAAACAAATTACTAATCACCAACAATATAGTGACTCTAAAACAAAAACATATTGAGCAAATAGAGTTATTAATTCCAGCAAAGGTGAATCCTGCATTGGTTTACGAAGTTAGACGCAAACTCTGTGCGGTCTATGCCCTACAAATTTGGCTAGAGCAATATCATCTGCCAATTGCCATGGAAGGACTAGAGCATTTAAATAAAGATCTGTTCCCATTGCTATGTTTGCCTTTCACCACAGACGTAAAGCTCGGTAATTTTAAAACTTGCGTAATTCTCTGCGAAAACGATGAGGAAGATATTCTTGATATTCCGGCGATCGCCGTCGACTTGCCAAAGCTAGCATCTCACCTATACATCTTCGTCAGCTTGCGAGAAGAGGAGACCAATGTGAATGATATTGACGAGACAACATCCGTTCAAGCAAATATTTTAGGTTTTGTGAGATACGACCAAATCCAAGAGCGAAAACTAGACATTGACTACGACGAAACGCTCAGAAGTTATGGCGTGCCCCTTGCGAGCCTTGAGCCAAGCTTTAGTGCTCTCCATACCTGTGTGCGTTATGTCAATCCTGATAAAGTCGTTGTGCCGTCCAGTCTTAAGTATCCGGCTAGTGGATTAGTGACTGCGAGGACGATAGCAGAAAAAATCACAACCCTTTCTTCAGACAGAGCTTGGTTAGCGGAATTATTTACTGGAGAAGAACTCAATTACATCGTAGAAAATAGCAATTGTAGAGAAGACTTACTAAAAAAGTTGGTTTCACCTAAACTTACTATCCCTAAAATAAACTTACGAAAATGGCTCCAAGAAATCATTAACAATAAAGAATCTAATACTTTGACCCCAAGACAATTTGTCGGGGACTTTATGGATGGGAACAGTGATTTTGTAGAGGAACAAATTCGTGAATTAATCGCTATTGGTGAAATTCCGGGAAATAGAAGTCGGTTACAGAGCGAAGCAATCAAGATTGGTTCATTAACTTTTCAGCACATTATTGTGGCTTGGCCTAAATCCGAGGAACAATTAGACGCTGGTGTAAATTTGTGTTTGTTATTAATCCCACTCGGTAAAAAATATTTACCAGAAGGTCTATCATTAGCGATTCAGCAGTCGCCATTTCCTGATGAAATTCATAATATTCCTGAGTTAGAACCAGATTTTGATCTCATATTAGAGCGTGATTTAGACAGCGACATTAAAATTGTTTATTACTACGAAGATTTAACTTGCCAACAGGATTTGATTTGTAGAGAAGAAAGAGAATAATTTCTCAGAAAAAATATTACTAATTCAGCAATTTTAGAGAAATGAAAGAATCAGATAGTAGTTTAGAAGTACGAAGAATAAAATTTGAATTAAACATTGAAGAGCGTGATGATAGCGTTTCTATTTCTGTCCGTTCGTATGACAAAACAGCGCATTATCCCAGTATTAGTGAATCTACTCGTCTAGATTACCCGGAAGAGCTAATGATAGCTTTTGAAGAGTGGCATATTGCCTATCGAGCTTATTATAAGCATACTGCAGGAAATCAAAATATCATATTGCCTCAAGGTGACAATTCTGAAAATGTGGAAAAAAGCACAAGCCTTAAAAGAGGTAGACGTAGCAGAGGTAGAAATTCAAAAGAACAAAAATTCGCAAACTTAGTTGAGTCTGAAAATAATCTTATTCAGACTTTTTCTCAATGGATTGAGAGCCGTAAAACTTTAGTAATTCGAGACTTTATTCGTCAAAAAATTGGAGTTGCAGTAGCCGATAGTGCTGTTAGAAGTGATGATGTTTTATTTGATCGGGTTGATATTTTTATTGAGTGTCGCGGTGAACATTCTAAAGAGTTTCGTAAACTACCATGGTCACAATGGTTGATTTTACCGGAAGATATAAGCAAGGAAAATCCCAAACTCATTGGTTTTTTCCATACTGAAAATAATCTTAGTAGCGACAGCATTCTAGCACCAATCCAAGAAAAGAAACCTCGTTTTTTAGTGTTGGTTGGCGAGTACCATGATTTAGATTTTGAAGAGGAAATAAAGCTTTTTAAACAGCTAGAGAATAAAGGTTTAGCCGATGTTTTTTTTCTCAATGCAAATGATGTAGAGTTTAGTAGAAAGGAAGAGTTTTTAAGTAAGTTAAATAATTTATTACAGGATGATCGCGGCTGGACTGCTCTTGCTCTAATTTGTCATGGTGACGATGAAAGAAAAATCGGTGAAATAATTATATCCCGGAGAATTTCATGCACTACTTCTGATTTTGCCGCATCATTAATTATAGCCAAAAAAAATGGTTTACAGTTTGCTTTTTTAGGTTGTTGTCGAGGTGTATTTATTGCCCGTGATTTGATTCAACATGGTTTACATCAGGTATTTTTCTTAACCGAAAAAGTGAGCGATCGCCTCACGAAACAATTTACAAAACAGTTTATCGATGGACTTTTAGCATATCAATCAGTAGAGTCAATCAAACGTCAAATTACGGATTATTTTCTAGAAAAAAATCAGCAGAATAGTTTTCCTTCAGCACATTTACTGCCACAAGTTTTTTATCATCCAGATCCAGAAGCCCAAGATTTCTACTTAAGGAAAATTCCTAGTTCAATGGCAATTTGGCGATTTGTCAAAAAGCTGCAACCTAGTAAAAAAGAATCTTTTGCATGGATTGGGCTACTAATGTTGAGCCTATCTTGGCCTCTACAAGATTTGTCTAAAGACCTACGATTGTTTTTTCAATCGCGTGTTAAAGCACCTTTTCTTCAAGAAAAGCTTCTTGATCCCAGTATTCAGATAATTAGCATCGATGAAAATTCAATTCTACAAGAGCGTTCTCAAAATTCAAACTTTGAAGTACAGCCTATTGATAGAGAGTATATTGCACGGATCATAGATCAGTTATCGGAATTTAATGCGAAAACTGTTGGTATTGCTTACTTACTAGACATTAATCCCAATGAAATTCTTTCAAGTAGTATTGAAAATTATATTTTGACTAATCAGCCGCTGCTATTGTTTGCATCTCAAAATAATCAAAACTATAGAGCCTCTACGCAGTTTGCAAATCCAAATTTCACCTTTTCAGGAGATATATCTTACATTCCATGGGAAATTAGTAAACCTGAGACTATTAATTGTTTAGAGGCATGCCCTTTTGCGCTAAAGGCAGCACAGCTTTATACCTTGACTTCACAATTACAAGATGAAAACAAAATTTTTTTGAACAATCTCATGTTGAAGAGTGCGAGAGAACATAATGTCGCTGAATTATCTACAGATGAGCTTGGCATCAGTGAATTTAAGCTAACCATAACTAATAAAATCAAATCTAGTGACTTTTCTAGTCGTATTGCTGGGCAATTTGATATTATAAAATCTCAACCCAATGAGATTGGGTTTAATAAGATTTTCGCTACATCCAAAGATTTATTCCATGCTCTTCAACGTGAATTATTTCCTATTTCATTAATTGATTATACTGTTCCTCCTCAATATGTTTACGAGAAAATTTCAGCTGCTGATTTATTAGCAAGTGATACAAGCAATGCTACTCTCAAACAAAAGCTACAAAACCGCTTCGTAATTTTAGCTCCAGGAAGCTACGAAGAGGCCAACGAAGAAAATTATACTTTGCCACTTGCTAAGGAATATTGGTGTTCACTGGGAAGAAGATTAGGATCATCAAAATGTGAAGATAGGCTAACTGTTGGGGAAATGCAAGCTTACATGATTCATCACTACCTCTATGGGAAAAACTTGCGTCAAGCCTCTTTTTTATGGACAACTACTGGTGGAATTACAGTAGCAAAACTTTTATCCATATATTTGGTGTCTTTAGGAATTGATCAAAGAAAGATTATAGGAAAAAAACTGTCCTTTGGGCTAATAGGTCTAGGTATCATCAACTATGGCGTTTTCTTTCTCGGTATTTCCATCCCAATGTTTCTTCCATTTAGTGTAATTCAGTATTATATTATTGCGAGTAGCAAGAAAAATATCAATTCATAAAAATAATATTCATAACTCAATTCATATGTTTAAGACAGTTTTATTAATAGCAGGATATTTGCTAATCTATTCGACTACTAGTGCTCTCGCACAAGAACAGCAGCAAATAGATAGTCTACAAGTTGCCACTAAAGTTGCTGCAACAAAAGGAGACTCTGTAACTGGGCTAGTCAGAAAAATCATTGACAAATTCAAGGGCGATGGAACAAGAGGGGAAGAATTTTGCTTTATTTTTCCCCGTAAAAAATCTGCAATGACACATAGTTCAGCTCCTATTTTTCGCTGGTCAACCATCCCTGAATCACTTGTGATATACAGCTTGGGCGAAGAACGAGAGATTCTAAAGAT
Source organism: [Limnothrix rosea] IAM M-220 (assembly GCF_001904615.1). Classification (NCBI taxonomy): domain Bacteria; kingdom Bacillati; phylum Cyanobacteriota; class Cyanophyceae; order Chroococcales; family Geminocystaceae; genus Picosynechococcus; species [Limnothrix rosea] IAM M-220. Next base: position 38,746 of record NZ_MRBY01000007.1, on the reverse strand, counting down.
CAAAGACGAAAAAATTCTAGCTCAACGTTTCTTCATATATGATCCTGTGAAATATGGAGAGTTAACGAATGGAGAGTATGAACTTAGAGTTCAGTTACTTGGTAATGATGGAGAGTCAGTAGTAGAAATGGACTCCCATATATTTGCAGTGAAACAAGAAACAGACGAGACCTATGATCGTATTCCAAATAGTTTGGAAGAAGCCCATAGATTATTTGATGGTTTCTATGAGCGTGGAGATTTTTGGGATGCAAATACTGTTGCTCTTAGATACTTAATTATGAAAGAAGATTTCTCCGTATGGAAGCAAGAAATTGATCAAGCAAGGCAGCTTTTTTGCGAAGATTAAGTTTCGCACTGTCTATATCTCAATATCCATACTATCAATGCCTATCTATCCTTCCCTTTACCATGGACTGCCAACCATCGTGTAAGGAGACCAATAATGCGGATCTGTTAGGTCATATACAGTGGAGTTAAGGGTGTCAATATCTGCGTTATCATCGGACGGATGACTTAATAAAGTAGTGTTTTGCCCATCTTTCTCCCAGATTATATGCCCTTGCTCCATGTAAACTTTTTTGTTTAACATACTCAACTGAGCGCGTCGAAGTGCTTCCGCTTTAATAATCGTTTCTTCAGCAGCTTTGGCTTCGATAAACTCACTATAAAAGCGAGCCATTACAGCTCCTGTCGTACGGTCTTCAATCTTCCATAAACTTCCTAACACGCTATTCGTTTCAGCACGATGAGCAAAACCAGCGAAGCCTAGTTCGGTTTCCCGGTTTGCAACTAGATTGCCATTTTCTTGACTGAAATCTATAGCCGTCTCACAAGCACTCAAAACTAGTAAATTTACATTACCCCAACCCATATCTCTTACCTCCCATTCTGTATTTGTATCATCGAGAAGCCTTAGGTAGTCATCTGGAATTTCTTCTAAATTGCGGAAATCATCTGGATTATCAACCATTTGCTTGAATAGTATGTAAGTGTTATCTTTCGAGTCAAACTTGCCATGAGTTGCCAGATGAACAATTCCATAGGGGTTGTCTAACTGCCGCTTACGCACGTTCTCAATATTGAAGTTATGTTCTTGAAGACCACGAAAATCTAGCTGTGTATCTTCGCTAACTTCACTCCAAATATTTGCTATTTCCTTTATATCCCTAGTAACAAACTCTAAATTTTTTTCATCTTTGAATTGAGAGGCTCCTGCAAGTCTCATATTAAAATCAACTAATGGTTGATAGTCTGTTTCTGTTAAGCTCATACTAGGCATTAATCCCACGCTGTAGTCATTAATGATGTATTCGAAAGGACATTCAATGGAGTTTGGATTATCTAAGTTGCAGTTCTTTGTAGATCCCAGTGCAGCCAAAGGAATACTCCGAAGTACATCATCCAAAATAAAAGTTAAATTTCTAAGTTGCTCATCATCCGATGCTTTTTCTATTTCTTCCAGAGGTAAAGAGTCAATCAACCATTTGTAAAATTGACTGGAATATTCTTGAAACTTATTGCGATCAAAGCGATCTAAAGGATCTTGAGTGACTGATCTTCTGAATTTTTTGGCTTCTTCCCAAACACTTCGTCTAGTTGCATTCGGCACAATTGAAAAGCTTATTTCTTTATTGTCTGTGACTGTAACCAGCGTGAGAATATCTTCGTCTTTAGGGGGGAATTTTCTAGGATTGACAAAGCATGATTCTCCTTGGTCATTTGCTAATTGACCGTATAAGTTATCATCACTGGGGACAAAGTTTTTTTCATTTTCTAAGTTGATTTCTTGGCTATCGACGCAACTTCTAGTCACAGAACGAGGTTGGAAAAGTCCATATACCAAAATTGGCTTCACACCTGTTGTACTTTCTATGTAACCCAGAGTATCTTGAATCTCATTAATACTTTTAATGCGGATATCGTCTGCTAAAGGGTCTCCAGTAAAGTAGCTTTCAAATTGACGGGTGAAGAATTCATCAATAAAAAAACCTTTGTCTTTGGCTTCAACTTCTTCTTGAATTTTCGGGAGGGTGTCATCAATAGCATTGTCTAAGGCATCAGGAAAGCGATCGCTGGTGATAATGCTGATATTGCCGAGGAAAAAGGATCCGGGAAACACGCGAAATGTATCGATAGTAAAGTCGCCGGAGTTTAATGCGCCCAGTGTGCCGTTGATAGAGGGATCGCCAACAATAAATGGAATAAAAAGATCACCGCCGTCATGCCGAATGGTGATAGGGCCACTACCTGCGCCACCGAAAGTTGAAATGCTCGATAAAAGACCTGTGTCGTCAACGAATGCGCCTGTTGCTTGGAAAAGACCTGTGACGGTGATATCAACGGTTCCGCCAGAGCCAATCCCCCCGCCTTGGGCATCAATGAAAACTATATCAACGCTATTCGGGTCAATGGTGACATTGCCGCCGTCCCCGATGATACCTCGTGAAATGATTTGACCTGCTGAGATACGCTCAACTGCAAAGATTTCGATATTGCCGCCTGTATCGCCGCTAGTGTTGATATTGCCTGTTTCAATAACGGTTTCGGGGTTGCCGAGGGCATTTAGAGAAACATCACCGCCCACTCCGCCTGCGTTTGAGGCATCAAGGTTTTGGGTAGTGATATTGCCGTTATTGCTTTGTAGATTGATATTGCCGCCATTGGTCGTAATATTACCCGCTAGATCAATATCTAACTCTGCCGAAATATCGACATTGCCATTATTAACAACCAAATTACTATCAAGGCGAGCATTTCCTGAATTACTAGAGAGCCTCAATGTATCAAGCTCAAATTCAACATTTGAGTCAGATGAAAGAACGGTATCACCTTCGCTCTCAATCTGAAGCACACCAGCAGTTCTGACATTGCCTAGAAAATTAACATCATTACTGTTAAAGGTTAAATTGCCACCATTCCCTGAAACGGAAGTTGCATCAATAGCACCCAGATTTATCGCGCCATCAGTGCTAATGAGTGCAGTTCCAGCATCATTATTACCTGCCGTGAAAAGTTCTAAATTACCTTCGGTAATATCAACTGTTCCGCCATGGGTGCTGGTTAAGATGATATTGCCGCCATTGCCACTACTCCAGAAACGTAGGTTACTAGTAAAAATCTTGTCAAACGCGGTGACGTTGAAAGTGCCACCATTGACTGAGACTGTTTGATCTCCTAATACACGCCCTGCGACTACTGATTTTCTGATTTCTCCGTTATCTAAGGTGACTGTTTCTCTAAGATCAACGAACCCACCTTCACTAGTTAGAGAAATATTGCCTGCACTCGAACCTGCACCTGAGCCAGAAACAGACATAGAGCCAGCTTTAATATTTCCTCTGCTAGTGATATCAATCGTTCCGCCATTACCCCTTTCGTTTGACGCGTCAACAAATAGTACTAATTCTTCGGTATTATCAGAAATTTCGCCAGAGTACGTATTTATTAAATCAATTGTTCCGCCTGAATCTAAAACAATAGAGCCTATTTCAATATCACCTAGAGTGCCTAAGGCTTCTACTTCAGAATCAACACGTAGGCAATAAAAAGGGCATTCAATTGTCATATCTCCCCCTGATGTCAAGCTAATATTGCCGGGGGTATTCGCGGAAAAAGCTGCAACAGCACCTGAAAAAGGCGGATTTGTTAGACCAGTAAAATCTAGAGCATCGGTACTAATTGTTAAGGTTCCACCAGCATCTACAGAAATTTGTCCAGCATTGCCTTCTGTTGGTTCTGCAGCAAGGGTTCCTGTACTAATATTTCCACCAGCATCTAGCGTGATATTGCCAGCATTAAAACCAATCGAAGAAATGTTTTGAATAGACAAATTTCCATTAGTGGTAGTTAACATAACTGAGCCGCCGGAAATACCATTATTTTGACCAGCTTCAGTCCGAATGTGTGCATCAATACTTATACCTTCTGCTGCCTCGACTGTAATCTGTCCACCACTTCCATTTTCAGAGGAAACAAATATTTGTCCTGTACTATTAGTGTCGGAATTTGCATCAAGTGAAACTGAACCTTCTACACTTCTTATCAAGATATTTCCAGCATTTTCTGTGGATTGTGTTCCAACAAAATTATCTTCATATTCAATTCCACTGGTGACATCCGACAGTACGATATTCCGCGTTGCAATAACAGAAATATTGCCAGGAGCAATGCCCGGTTGTCTAATTCCGGCATTTAAAAAACCTTTAGTGACAGAAATATCTCTACCACTAGTAAGATTGATATCTCCACCAAATGTTTCAATACAAACACCTGTTGTTGCACCCTCTGCGTTAGAACTTGTGCCACATCCTGTAAATTCGATATCACCTGCTGATATCAACGTGACTGTTCCACCAGCTTGCCTATTCATGTTGCTTTCATCGGTCTCAGCAAACGCTGCAATATTACGGCTTAAGGTTAAGTCGCCAGATGTGGTGATCGACACATCACCAGCAAAATCCTGACCACTAGTATCAATTTGACCAATGTTTGTATCTGCGGCATTTATGATTACATTGCGTTCGGGAGCACGAATTTTGTCTTGGAATTCGTCGTCAAGTAAACCGTTTTCAAACAATACAGAACTCTCAAAAATGAAGCTGCCAGTGCCATCCTCATCAGCATCAGCGGTAATAGTGATCGTTCCGGAGCCTGTTGCAAAGTCTAAAACATTATCTGTTAGGTCTTGAAGCGTGATGTTGTTAGTTGCAGTTAGTACAACGTCCATATTGCCATCTAGAGCTTCCAAATTTTCCTCAAAAAAAGTAGAGTCCGTATTAGTGCCACTACCATTTTCAATCGTAATATTTACAGGATCAAATAAAAGTGTTCCAAATTCTCCGTTGTTTGCGGATAGGTCAACATCTCCCCTATAAACTAAACTATTTTTACCAGAGATTTCTGCAAATCCACCATCACCAGAAACTTCACCACCTCGACTACTTAAAGTTCCTAGAAAATCAGTTTTGTTGTCTGCCCAAATAATAATGTCTCCACCATCTCCAGAAGTTAAAGCATCTGCATTAATAGCAACATTTTTTTCGACAAGGGTAAATTGAGAATTTTCTAAATTACCTTTGCCTTGATAGCTACCACCGATATTTATATCTCCTCCACCAAGTTCGCCTGAAGCATCAATACTGGCATTTTCACTAAGTAATACTGCTTTTCCTAAAACTTTAATATCACCACCAATTTCAGTGCTAGATGAAGTATCAAGATCGCCGGAAATAATGGTATTAAAATCCACATCTCCTGAATTTATTTGCGGTAATGCTGCTTGATTCGTGGATTTATTTTGCTCAAGTTCAGGAAGGTTAGAAGTAGAGAGAGCTGCGGGGTCTTCTGGTGTGATATCAACTTCAATTCCAATAAGACTACCTTCTGGTAAAAACCTCGCTGTCGTTTGACCATCTACCGACTGAATTGTTACTTTCCCTGCTTTAATGCTGCCAGTGTGAGCAACGCCGCCACCATAGAAAGATAAATTCCCATTCTCTAAATTGATATCTCCTTCATTGAGAATTGCCGAAGGCTCCAGCGCATCAAACGCAAAACCTGTTGGATCTCCCAGTAGAGCTGAATAATCATTTGCCCCTAAAACATCAAACCAATTATCTTCCCCAAAACCAATACGATTCGCTGTGGTGACTGTCAGATCCGCAGGCAAATTAAAGGAAGCCCCTTGACCAAAGACAATACCCGCTGGATTCGCAAAAATAAAATTTGCATTGCTACCCGTCAGCTCGATCAGACCATTAATAATTGAAGGATCACCGCCATTCACCCCAATAAACAAATTTCGGAGATCTTGCTGTGTCAAAAAGTTCGCGATTTCACCACTATCTAAATTGAAAATATCAAACTTATGGAAACCATTAAAATTATCCGGCGTAACAACTCCCCCGGTAATCGTGTAGAGATTATTGTTTTGATTAACTAATGTATTAGTCTCAGCACTCGGAATAATATTTTGCGCTAAGACAGGAGAGCCAAGGGAGGCGATCGCCACCGTTGTATAAAGAACAGAACTAGAAATAAAAGACTTAGTAGACATTGACTGGAGTTAGAGAAAATTAATAAAAAGCGGGGGATCAAAAAGATCAGAAAAGGTTGTAATTTATCGAGAAATAAATGCCATCATCCTGTAGAGCTTGACCACGATCATCGATATTAAAAAAAGGATAGGCAATATCCAGACGAGCCGTCAGATCATCAAAGCCAAAAAGTTTATACCACTGAAAACCAATGCCTGCACTAAGCAAGAATGTTTGGTCGAGCAAGCCATTACTTGTATCTGGATTATTCCACACATAACCTAGGTCAATAAAAGGGATAATTTCAGTGTGGGAAACACCCGATTCATCTCGGTCTAAAACGATGTAATCCTCAATCGAAAAACGAAAACCATTATCAGCAGTCCGAGCATTAGAACGATAACCTCGAACCGTGTTTGGTCCACCAATAGAAAACTGATAGGAAGAAGGCAATGTTTTGGGGCTTAACTGTAACTGTGCCTCGATTACCAACTTGTGGTCTTTACCCAGTTTCTGGATGCGCTGCCCAAAGAGTTTCCAGCTATTAAAAATGCCCCCCGGTTCATTCCAACGGCCTGCCGTTGCCCCAAACAAATCTGTGCCAAAGGTAAACTTAGAATCAATTGCCCATGCTCCATTCGGCGATCGCCTTGCGTACCGTTGCCCAAAAGTAAAATAACTGGTGCGCGTTATCCCGTCATCATTAGAGCCATTGCCAAAAGCCGTTGGAATATCATTAAAAATAAACGTGCGACCATTCTGATATTCAAACCCCAAACTGAAAGACAATTCCTCTTCCAAACTCCGAATGAGAGGATGACGATACTCTACCGAAGCTAACTGTGAGCGAGCCGTAATATCGAATTTGCTAAATGGTCTTTGGGTTACCTTTGTCCAACTCGGTGCAAAGTTGAAAGCTAAATATTTGTCCGTTACGCCTAACGGAATTTCATAACCAAAGTTAACCGCCCGAATCCCACCACTTGTTGTGCCGGTATAACCCAAAATAAAGCGATCGCCCACCTTTTCTGGATTGTTATGAACATAAGCAATAGAAAACTTCTCATCACCCACACTCTCCGGCGAAGAATTATCTAAACCCAGTAATAATTGTTCCTCTTCCTCTGGATCAATGACGATATTTAAATCGTAGGCATTCTCTGTATTTTCTGACTCACTTAGATAAACTTCAATATTGTCAATGAGAGGGTTGGTTTTCCAATAGGCTAGATTATCCTCAATTTCACGATAATGAATAATGTCGCCTTCTCTACCTAAAATAGACCGCAGGCGATCGCACAACACCTTCTCTTTTAAAAAGATAGTTTCTTCAGTTTGAGTATTCAAATCACTTTCTGTCTCAGCTTTATTTTCTGCCGATGAAGATAGTTCATTTAACGAATTACAAAATATTGGTTTCTTCTCTGATGTATCGATAATAATTTCTGAAGTATCTTTTTCCGCATTCTTTTTATCCTCTGTAATGCGATAGGAAATTCTATCGATTGTTCTGGTATTGACGTTAATAACAATTCTTTTGGCATCAGAAAATACATTCCCAAATTCTTGCAACGGCTCAAAAGCTCCAATCGTGAAGCAGTTAACAAAATTGAGCAAATAACCTTCGTTAAAATACTGCCTCTGAATAACAGCTTTGGCTTTTTCTAAAGCTGCCACAGGAAGAGGCTCTGGCTTTCCTTCAACTTTGCAAGTACTACCATTATTTTCTTCAAAGATACGTACTGGTAATTCTGCAGCTAAAAAATTTCTGCCAGCTATTTCTATGGTTTGAAAAAAATTATCTGGTTCTGTCGAAGCATCATTTAAATTCTGGTTTAAATTGTCTGAAGTTAAATTACGCAAAATCTTTTGATTGACTGCCAGTTCCTTATTGCCCTCAAAATCAAACTGAAAAATAACCTGTTGTGTTTCCTCCGGTGTAATATCTTGGGCGATCGCCACATTTTCTTCTGCTTGTTGCTGCATGTCACGGGGTTGAGTAAACCGCTCCGAGGAACTCTTTGCAGGCAAAGTGAATTCCATAACGAGATTTGAGGCGATCGCTGTATCTCCTTGAATATTGGTCAAGTCATCCGTTTCTACCTTCTGCCCCTGCTCATTAGATCTTGGTTGGAGGGTTGTCGTGCCTGTCTTGGAGGGGATAGTGAATTGCTCGTAACCGTATAGATGATCTTTAGGTTGTGCTTGAACAACGCTGTAGCTGCCCCGAAAACCTAATAGACAAACCATGAAAACTGTGAATCGAAAATATTGAGAAATCGGCAAAGACATAGTTCGTCTTGAATACCCAGCGCGCATCTAACTTTGATTTAATGCAACTTTCCCATAAGAATGAGTTTTTTAATCACTTTCTTCGGGAAATTTATGCAAACAACAAAAGACGCAAGAAAAGCCCCTTCTTTGTGAAGTAAAAATAAGGAGATATTACTTTTATGATTTGTTTGAGTTGGGGGATTAAACGAGAAAAAATAGCTCTTATACTGCTGCAAAAAACGCCAAATCTTTTTTCCGTAAGGCGATCGCCTATTGCTTTGTAAAAAAAACGAACTAAAGTTTGAAGCTTTTTCCGAAAAAATAAAAGCGCCAGTGTGACAGCTTAAGTGAATATTAAAATGGCTAATAAATATTCTAGTAAATTATGGCCTAGAGCCTCCTATGAAGGTCGTGGAAAACTGTCATATAGAACACTAAACTGGAGTCTTGTTCTAGATGCAACAAGAAATTCGATTAAGGCTCATGAAAAGCAATATTCTGTAGCGTATTTTCATAAAGAAAAAAGAAGTTACTAAAAGCTTCGGAGAAATCTTATGGAAATCTAAAAATTAGCTTTTATTCCCCTTGAAGGACAGATTTCTATCTATGGGCAGAGATGCTGGGATGACTCCTTAGCAAGAGATTGACGGATTTTACAGGGGATGGTGGTGGGGGCTTCCACACAAGTTAAAGTGAGGTTTTCCGGACAAAAAAATACGATATATTCATTTAGGAAGTCACGATTTTTTTAGAAAGTAAATGCTTCGTAAACAATCAAGAGCAATTTCGAAAAAGATCTTGTAAATTGATGGGTAAGGCAGGTGAAGGGATTCGCACTCGTAACAAGGTTTCGCAGATGTTCCTTCGTGATGCCAGTAAATGTACGGAGAATATCTATGACTACCGCTAACCCAATCCTTGAAATCGAAAGTAAATACGGTCAAAGTATCTGGATGGACAACCTCAGTCGGGATTTGATCGAGTCTGGGGAATTGGCAGAATTAATCGACAGTCGTGGTGTTCACGGTATTACGTCTAACCCTGCTATTTTCGAGAAGGCGATCGCCGGCAATAAGATTTACGACGAGGCGATTAAAGCTGGTATTGAGGCTGGCAAGTCTACCCATGAGATTTACGAATCTTTAGTTTTTGAAGATATTAGTAATGCCTGCGATATTTTCTCTGGGGTCTACGAAGCCAGTAATGCGCTAGATGGCTATGTCAGCATTGAAGTGCCCCCTACCATTGCTAACGATACTGACACCACAATCAGTGAGGCGCGCCGTTATTTTGCAACCATTGGTCGTCCCAATGTCATGATCAAGATTCCCGGTACACCAGAGGGTTTGCCAGCGGTGGAAACGGCCATCTCCGAAGGCATTAATGTTAATGTGACTCTTCTCTTCTCAGTGCAGGCTTATATTGATACCGCTTGGGCTTATATTCGTGGCCTTGAAAAGCGTGCTGAAGCTGGTGAAGATATTAGCAAAATTGCTTCTGTCGCGAGTTTTTTCCTAAGCCGTATTGACGTAAACATTGACGATCAGCTCGATGCAAAAATCAAATCCGGTGTCGATCAAGATACTGCCGCAAAGTTGATTTCCCTTAAGGGTAAGGTGGCGATCGCCAACGCAAAAATCGCCTATCAACACTACCTCGAAATCTTTAGCGGCGATCGTTGGAAAGCCCTAGCCGAAAAAGGCGCACAACCCCAACGCCTCCTCTGGGCAAGCACAAGCACCAAAAATCCCGAATACAGCGATGTCATGTATGTCGACGAACTCGTCGGTGCCAATACCGTTAATACCCTACCTCCCAACACCATCGAAGCCTGCGCCGATCACTGTGACCCAGCCAACCGTATCGATGCCAATATTGAACAAGCAAAACAGATCATGGCCGCCCTCAACCATGACAATGTCGGCATTAACATTGATGCAGTCATGGATCAGCTCCTCAAAGAAGGCATTGAAAAATTCATTAAGCCTTTTGAGTCCCTCATGGACTCCCTCGAAGCCAAAGTAAAACAACTTGCAACCGTCTGATTCAGATACCAGTGACCAGACACCAGATATCACTTAAGCCACCCCCTTGATATCTGATGTCTTAACTCCACAAGCACCCCATAACTGATACCTGATCACTGATACCTGAAAACTGATACCTGAAAACTGATACCTGATCGCTGATACCTGAAAACTAAAACATGGTTACCCTCCAAGAAAATCCCCTCAGAGTTGGACTTCGCCAAGAACGCACACCCGATCCCCTGATCATGGTGATTTTTGGTGCATCCGGCGACCTGACAAAACGTAAACTTGTCCCTTCCCTGTACGCCCTTAGAAAAGACAATCTCCTCCCCCCCGAGATCACCATTGTGGGCGTTGCCCGCCGCGACTGGAGCCATGAATATTTCCGCGAGCAGATGCGCGAAGGCATTGAAGAATTTTCCGACGGCCTCGGCAGCGAAGAACTTTGGGAAAACTTTGCCGAAGGACTTTTCTATTGTTCCGGCAACATGGATCAAGAAGAAAGCTACCACAAACTAAAAGCCTTTCTAGACGAACTAGACGGGAAACGAGGCACAAGGGGGAATCGTGTTTTCTACCTTGCCGTTTCCCCGAAATTCTTCTCCCTCGGCATCAAGAATCTCGGTGCCGCAGGCATGCTGACCGATCCAGTTAAACAACGTCTCGTCATCGAAAAACCCTTCGGTAAAGACCTCAGCTCAGCCCAAGTTTTAAATAACGTTGTGAAAAACGTTTGTCGCGAAGAACAGGTTTACCGCATTGACCATTACCTCGGTAAAGAAACCGTCCAAAACCTTTTAGTTTTCCGCTTTGCCAATGCCATCTTTGAACCCCTATGGAACCGCCAGTTTGTAGATCACGTACAAATAACCGTGGCAGAAACTGTCGGTGTCGAAGACCGTGCCGGCTATTACGAAACCTCCGGCGCTCTGCGAGATATGTTGCAAAATCACCTGATGCAACTGTTTTGTCTCACGGCAATGGAAGCGCCGAATGCCCTTAATGCCGATAGTATCCGTAGCGAAAAAACCAAGGTACTCCAGGCGACCCACCTCGCTGATATTAACAATCTCGATAAATCAGCCATTCGTGGCCAGTACAGTGCCGGTTGGATGAAAGGTAAACCGGTGCAAGGCTATCGCGAAGAACCCGGCGTAAATCCAGAGTCTACAACCCCCACTTTTGTCGCCATGAAGCTCGTGGTCGATAACTGGCGCTGGCAGGGTGTGCCGTTCTACCTCCGGACTGGTAAGCGTTTACCGAAGAAAGTTTCAGAAATTGCAATCCAGTTCCGTCATGTGCCTCTAGCCATTTTTCCCTCCGCTGCGAAGCAGGCAAATCCGAATGTGCTGACCTTAAGAATTCAGCCCAATGAAGGGATTTCAATGCGCTTTGAAGCTAAAATGCCCGGTGCTGATATTCGTACCCGCAGTGTGGATATGGACTTTAGCTATGGATCTTCCTTTGGGATGGCGACCCAAGATGCTTATACGCGTCTACTATTAGATTGCATGGTCGGAGACCAAACGTTGTTCACCCGTGCGGACGAGGTAGAAGAGGCGTGGCGCGTCGTAACCCCTGCCCTTGCAGCGTGGGATGCTCCTTCTGATCCGAGTAATGTGCCTCAATATGAAGCTGGTACTTGGGAGCCTACGGAAGCTGAATTTTTGATCAACCGTGATGGTCGCCGTTGGCGCAGACTCTAGCTTGATCGGATAAGGTTGTAATGATTTTAAGGATTCTCAGGGCACAAATCTTCCACGAACTGAAGGAGGAATTTGAAAAAGGTCCCGCTCTCATGTCAGTGAAATTAGTGCTGAGTCAAAGGGGTTGTGTCTCTTGTCAGGTGACAAAGCCTCTCCATAAGACATCTAACACCTATGCGATGATTTCGCTCTGGGAAAATAAACAGTCTTTACAAGCGTTTGTCGGTGATGATTTTGAGACGGCATCGATCCCTGCAGGCATGAATCGCTATATTTCGTCTTGTACTGTTGAACATTACATTTCGACTGAGCCTTTACGTCCTCAGGGGCAAAATTAGGTTCATATGGCTTTTATCGCTAAGGCTAGCAAGATTAGTACACAAATCTTTGGGTTCAAAAGTGGGGGATTTTTCAAAAGGTTTTGTTTGTTTCGCTCGAACTTCACAAATCTCTGACTTTTTAGTCCTCGGCTGATTGGCTTTGACTATATTTTCTAGGGTTTCTACTGTGATTTCGCGTTTTTGCGCTTCCGCAGTTTCTTCATTTTTTCTATTGTTCTCTTTCTAAACCACCATGACTACTTCAGCTCCCTTGGTTTCTCTGCAAGCTCCGAAGGATGTTTCGATCGAAGAGATCGAGGCGGAACTTTCGCAACTTTGGCAAAATAGCTACTCTGATGAAGGGTTAAGTGCTACTCGTGCAACGACATTTAGTTTTCTTGTGTATGAACCTGATGAAACGCAGGCTTTGTTGGGTAATTTGGGATTTTATTCTGGCCCGGTGGATGGTGTGGCTGGTTCGCGGACAACGGCTGCTGTGAAGGCGGCTCAGAAGGTTTATGGTTTTGAGCAGACTGGTAAGGTGACACCGGAATTTTTAGCGCGTTTACAAGAGGCTTGGGCACAGAAAAGTGAAGAAGGGGATAATGGCATGCCTCATTATTCTGCTGATCTCAGTAGTGCTGGGGTGACGGATGCGATCGCCGCGTCAAATCCCTGTCGGATTATTACTCTTTGTCCGACGGCGGGTAATGATGAGGGGGTTTCTGCGCAGGTTTCGGCGTACTGCCCGGTAAATAAGCGTGGTGGTAGCTCCCTTGTTTGTTGTGAATATATTACGCTGCGTGGTACTGCGGAAGCTTTAGGGCGGATTGGGGGTCTCATCACGGAGTTGTTGGTGCAAGATTTACCAAAGTTTGTTTGGTGGAAGGCTGTTCCTGATATGGAATATGCGCTGTTTCAGCGACTGATGGGTGAGGCGGATACTTTGATTGTTGACTCTAGTGGCTTCCATGAGTCGGAGTCGGATCTACGCACCTTGGGTCAGTTGATTCAGCAGGGCCATAATGTGGCTGATTTAAATTGGAGTCGTTTGGCGGCTTGGCAGGAGCTGACTGCTGCGGCTTTTGATCCGCCAGAACGTCGTGCGGCGATCGCCGAAGTTGACCAAGTGACGATTAATTTTGAGAAGGGTAATGCGACCCAAGCTCTGATGTATTTAAGTTGGATCGCAGGACGTTTAAACTGGAATCCTGTTGCCATTGAGCGTGATTTCGGTGATTACGAAATTTATAATGTGCAGTTCACTGACAGTCAACAAAAAACCATTAAGGCAGAATTGGCTGGTTTACCTATGGCTGATGCCGGTGATGTTATGGGGGATTTGGTGAATATCAAACTCAGCTCAACTAACTTAAATATCGACTGTTGTACTGTGCTGTGTTCTGAAACTAGTGGTTGTATGCGTATGGAGTCTGGTGGTGGTGCGCAATCTTGCCGTATTCAGCAGGTTACGTCCTTGGATGACCAAAATACGGAGCAACTTCTTGGTCAACAGCTCCAGCGTTGGGGTCAGGATATGCTCTACAAAGAAAGTATGGATAAGATGATGCAAGTTATTTCTGCCTAAGTGTTTCAGAAAAAAAATGAATAAATGAGCCTGCAAGGGCGATCGCCATGGGTTTAGACTGATGGCGATTTTTATTAGGCTGTTAATAGGCTTCGCATTGATATGCAACGGCCATGGAATATTCTCCTTGGGGTGGCACGGTAATGATTTCCTTGGCGGCATTGGCGGTTTCGACACAGATCATGTGCTTGTAATCATCATTGGGAAAGTCGCCCATTGTTTTGGATTTGTCGATCCAAGGGTTCCAGACGATCGCCGTGGTGCTGTTTTTTGAAATAAGCTTGATTTTGCGACTGAGGGCAGGATCGTTGATGACTAACTCGGCGGGAACATTGCTGTAAACTCGGTCAACTTCCGCGGCGATCGCCACCTCACCGAGCTGAGTTTTAATTTGACCACCATCAACCTTATCGATGTAATCACAGCCGTCCAAACCCAAAACTTGCACCTGATCCACATCCCCAATTTTGAAATAGGTATGCAACGCTTGGGTAATCTCAAAGACTTGATCACCAGTATTGCGAGTAATGAGTTCAAGATTTAAAGTTTTACCGACAGTCACGGCAATTCTCAGTTCAAAACTATAATCCCAAAGTTCGTGGGTTTCAGGAGAATCGGTCAGCTTGAGAATAATACGCGTCGCACCAGTCGTCGTCGTTTCGGTGCTCTCCACCTGCCAAAAACTTGTGCGAGCCACACCATGACTCGGCTGACTAGAATCCGTCGGGTGAGGCCCAAACCACGGCCAACAAATGGGCACACCACCCCGCACCCCTTTACCAACTTTGTAAACAACATCTCCGCTCAAATACATCAGGTCATGGTCAGCGCCCACAGGCTGATAGGAAATGACGTGGCCGCCGTACATCGAAACAGCAGCAACGGCAAAATCATTTTTAATTTTGATAAGGGGAAACCCCACGAGTTCTTCCGTAAAGACAACGCTACCGTCGATGCCAAAATCCTGATTGAGTTGTGTGATATCCATAAATAAAGCCTAGTTGTGCCTCCATTCTAGAAAACAAAAGCTAAGACCCCATTAAAAAAGTTGGGGGATAACAATCTTTGACTGACATGGTGAGGGCGAGTGATAAAGATGCTGTGGCGCAGCAACATTACTTCATACCAACTCAGCCATTACAAAAGAAAAAATGTATAAGTGAATTAGGGATGCCCACAAAATTAACGAATTACTCCTTGGAATCCCAACGAAGCGTGAGGAAATAGCGCAGCAACGGTAATCAAGATCCCCTTTCACCTTACTAACGTCAGTTTTTATCGGTCATCAACGATGTCAAATCACGGCGATCGCCACTATCCCGACGAAGATTATGGTTTGCCCGAAGCAGAGAAACCCGTCTACGGAGTAGATGTGCCCGTTAATCCCCCAGTCCATTCCTACGACCGTATTCCCTCTGGCTATGACCCAATGGGTGAAATACAGTTACGGGGGCGATCCTACCGGAGTCTTGCTTCTGGACGAATGCCGCTGTGGGTCTTGGTTGGTGGTTGGTTGTTTCTGGGAATACCGTCTTTTTGTTTATCTATTTTGATACTGATTTCGGGTGGATGGACTGCAATCCCTATTTTTCTAATAGCGAATATTATTCCTTGGATTTTATGGCGGGGCACTCAGGCTCATTTCAAAAAGAAAAATAAAAAGAACAAACGTCATTAACGATTTAGAAAGTTAAGCAAAAAGTTAAGCAGAAATTTCAAAAGGCGATCGCCCTCCCTAATCAAAGCCTGACCCAGTAGGGGTTTAACCTGTTCAATCTCTGCCAATCTTGCGATCGCCCTCTACTGCGACATTTTTAACCTTAAAAGTTTTCTTGAAAAAATTTTTTGCCCACACCTTAAATCACAACACTGGTGGGATTAAGCCAACGACAAACCTCTGCTTTCAGGACAATTAGATCTTTTGAAAATTCTTGTTTCATCCATTTCCCAAAGGCTTCTAGGGGCGCAAAGCCTTCACCAACTTGCCAATTAATTTCCTGTCCGAGGGGAGTGAGATGATTGCCTGAAATTTTGCGAGACACAACCATATTCGGAAAGCGTTCTAGCAAAATTGGCGATAGCTCTATGGTCTGATCAATGGTGTCATTTTCAAATTGGATCAGTAGATTGCGGCGGGTTTGGTAGCTGGTTTGAATAATTTCGTTCGTTTCAGCTGGACTGGGGGTAAATTCAAAGTTATCGATGGAGCGATTTAAATCAAATTGCTCTAGAAACGGCACAGAATCAACTTGATCGAGGAAGGGAATGGAGCGCCGCACAGGAAAATTGTTGTAGGACATCAATACGTTCCCGGCTCGCTGAACATTGAAAAGGCTATTAATCAGTAGGTGAATTTTGCAGCCCATGCTATGGCCAACTCCGTAAACAGGCAAAAATCCTAGCAGTTGGGCATTTTGTAGTCTATCGAGAATATTTTCAAAGCGATTTAAAACCTGTCGGGCGATCGCCAAATGGTCAAAGCTATTCACAAAAGGAGTGGTAATAATCGCGAAACCAGCATCGGCAATTTGTTCGAGGAGCCATTTATAGGTCAACTGGGGCGCTGTACCGACAAAAGCACCACCGAGAAAATGCACCACACCAATAGGCTGCACTGGGATGAGATACCAACTACCTGCTGACTCTTGCCAAATCATGTCGTCACCGCACAAATCAATAGCCTAGATTTTAACAACTTCACTCAGTCGGGTGGGAAAGAAGGCGATGGTTATTTAAGTGGGGTTTGGGATCAGTAAAGCTAAAAATGTTGACAGGGAGAGGGGGGGAGCTGGTGACGCGGAGATTTTGTTTAAAGTAGAGATTTTGATTGAAAAAAGATGAGACTAAATCTTTTTTTATCTCCATTTCTCTAAATCCCTTTCCATTTTGTTTACAGAGTCTGGAGAAATTCGCGTAAACGGACAGGGTCATCGGTAATGAAATAATCAATACCCCGCTGGGTTAAATCTTTGATCATTTCTAGCTCTTTTTCTGGCGGAATGGCATCGCCCAACCATTTGGAATCTTGGGAAAAAACTGTCCATGCCCCAATGCTCAATCCTTTTTTGTGGACACGCTCGACGGTATCGTCGTCAAACATATTCAGGCTCATATTGGTCGATGTTGACCCCACAATTTTGCCCATCAAGCTGGACTCCATCAAAGATTGCACAAGAAAATTTGTACTAAAGGCTGGGGAATAACTAAAGCCTGACTCTAAACCGGGATAGGCGCGCTCTAGCCACCACACTGGCCAAAAATTAAACGACGTAATAAAAACATCTTTTTCAACGCCCATTTTTTTGATCAAATTCGCGACGGCTGTGCCTGTGTGCCGCTGCCCAAAATCGAGACTGTAGGCTTTAATTTCGATATCAATGATTAATTTGCCACGGGCTTCTTCAAGGACATTTTCTAGCAACACAATTTTTTCGGGTTTGCCATAGTCAATCACTTCGTCGCCTACATCAAGGGTTTGTTTGATTTCTAGCTGCTGAATTTCTGGCCAGGTCATGTCGGTGATTGTGCCGGAAACGCCTGTCAATCGCTCGGTATCGAGGTCATGGAACACGACTAATTTTTCGTCTTTGGTGAGAAAAACATCCAGCTCAACGCCGTCTAAACCCAAGGTGATCGCCTGCTGGAAACCCGCCATCGTATTTTCTTGGTGATCCGTCGGTACGCCTCGATGGCCAAGGATTAAGGGGCGATCGCCGATATTTTGCTTAAAGATTTTCACATCAATGTCCTAAAAATGAGTGGCCTAGGGAAGATCTGCTAAAACAAGTTTATCCTGATGATTTAAGAGGGAAATGTGGTGGGGCGATTTCGTTAAATAATCACCGTAGCTCGCTGTGAGATAAACCTTGGCTTCCGTTTGTTTGCGTAAATGTCGATTAAAGAAGGCTAAACCTAAGGCCTGAATTTTTATCATAAATTTTGTTCGTGGGGATTGGGATTGGTGGGGCGAGGAAACGGAGATTTTTAGTCCCATTTTTTTGGTGAGCTGCCGTAAATTTTGCACATGGGCTTTCCCTTCCATTACCACAAGGTAGGTCTGCGGCGATCGCAACCATTGAAATAATCGCAGTTGTTCTAGTACAAAGGGTGTTGTCATGTCATGGCTGCCGGCGATCGCCATAACGGGCACATGGACTGGCGCTAATCCTTGCTCACCAAACATGGCACTCCCCACAAAATCCCACACACATAGACAACCGATACGCGGATCATGGTGGGGTTGTAAGTTCTCGCGGATACCTAAAGCCTGACATTGCAATAACAATGAAATATTCGGATCGGCGGTGGGATTGTCATCACAGGCTAGTTGGAGTTGGTCAAAATAGATGGTTGCTCCTGCTGCCGCTAGAGCTGTGTACGCGCCAAAGGAATGCCCCATCACACCTACATTTTGCACATTTAATTTGCCGCCAAACTGTTCATAATTGTGGAGGGTGAGCCAGTCTAAAATCTGACTAATTTTGCGGGGGCGATCGCCAAATTCTCCGTAGGGAAACACTTCATCCACTTCCCCTAGCAACATCAATTTCAGGCGATCGCTACTACTGCCACAGTGGTGGGGAATTACAACAAAATAGCCGTGAGAAGCGAAATATTCTCCTAAACTGAGTAAATCCTGTGGCTGTGCCCCTAAACCATGAGATAAAACGATAATGCGCGTATTTTCTGCAAGAATTGTCGGTTGAACATATAACGTTTCTTGCTCATCAGCTAACTGATTTACCAACACATCATGGGAACCGAGCTGCTGTAAATCTGGTAAAGTCGCGAATTTTTCCACCTGTTCTGGCTCAACATTTTCGGCGGCGATCGCCCGTACCTGCTTGAGCCACTGTTCCGTTTTCTGGACGAGGGATTCGAGCTGACTAGCCCGTGCCATGAGAGTATCGAGATCAATTTGCGCTTGCTCCGGCATAAGGTGCAAGAGTT
The DNA here is from genome assembly GCF_001904615.1 of [Limnothrix rosea] IAM M-220. NCBI lineage: Bacteria > Bacillati > Cyanobacteriota > Cyanophyceae > Chroococcales > Geminocystaceae > Picosynechococcus > [Limnothrix rosea] IAM M-220. The sequence goes on along the minus strand of NZ_MRBY01000007.1, from coordinate 19,840 downwards.
GCAAGAGAGAAATACCATCTTGTTCTCCTGCCATCTCCAGAAACAGTTGCCTTAAACCATCCTTCGAGTCCGGTTGGTCTGGAAAATGAAATAGGGGAGAGAGCCAAGCTAATAGGCGATCGCCGATAGAAGTTTGCAAAAAATGCTTAAGCTGCTGAACATCCAGCTCGATGCGCGTTTGGAGAATACTCTGGCACTTACGACGACTGGCTTTTTCTTTGCCAAAATAAACCCGACAAGCTTGGTTCGCAACGTAGGGTAATTTACGCTCATCCAAAAACTGTTTTATCCATAAAAATAACCGGATCAACAGCGTTTTACTTTTGCGGGGCGATGTCTTTTTTTCGGGGGGAGAAGGACTAGAGGAAACCATAACGCACTCCAAACAACGGGCATAAAATGTCCGCTCTTCTCCTAGTTTCTATGGTGACCCAAGAATTTTTGATTTAGGGAAATGTGCCGTATTTCGTAACGCTCTACAGGTTTTGAGCGAGTAGATGTTCGCCGGTAAAGGTTATCCGAGTGTTGTCCGTAAAAAAGTTAATTAACGGTTGAGATGTTTGACAAAAACTAAATCGCAGCGTTCTGTCTCAATGCCTGTCGCCGCTTCGTAGCCCGTGGATTCGTAAATATGTTTGGCAGCTTGGAACCGAGAAATGGTTTCTACCCAAATCTGCTGATAGCCTTTGGCGGCGATCGCCTTTTCTAATTCTGCCATTAAATATTTTCCTAAACCTTTACCTCGAACCGACTCCAACAGATAAACCTTACGAATTTCAACAGCTTTCGTACCACGACGAATGGGATGATACCCTGCCGTGCCAACAATTTTGCCTGCCTGCTCTACCACCCAAAATTCGCCATCATTTTCCCAATAGTGACTTTCGATTTCAAAAACTTCTTTATCCGCCCGCTCCGGCTCCCAGCCGACATCGTACTCTTCTAAAACGTTTTTTACCACTGCTGCAGCTGCTAGGCGATCGCCCTTTTGCCAGTCTCGAATTTTAAATTTTTGCCAATCTTGATCCATTAGTTTTTGTCTGATATGTCAATATTTACAGGCAGCAACTAATATAGTTTATTTTAATTCTTTAAACAGCTTAAAAATAGCTTAAAAATATTTTCAAATAACAAACATAAAACTTTAATAATCCCCATATCAAAAGCCAAAAAGAGCTGAATCATTAACCCCAATTCCAAGCTTCAATCAAAATTTTAAAACGTCAATCCAATACCTTAATACTCCTGACCGCGATAGCGACGCTTCCCCGTTTTTGGCATCGGCATTTCAGGAAGTTCGACCGCGTATTCTTGTCCCCGAAATTTACGAGTGATGGTTGTTTTCCCTAATATCCCTTCGTTATCGGCAGCCGGTGTCGTGTCCTCAACAAACTCATTTTGTAATGCTACGATACAGCTCATCAAGGCGCTGTTTTGGACTTCGAGGCCGCCCACTGTTGTCGCTACGCGCTTGACACCTTTGATTGCTTCAATGGCGATCGTTGCCGCTGAAAATGCTGGCAGTAGTTCCTGAGCTCCTTTGGCCTTTGCTAATTGTCGTTGTGTCGCGGTGAGTTCTTGGTGGGATAAAGCAGATAGAGCAATCAATGGAACCTTTTGGTCGCGGGTGGTGAGCCAGTCACAAACAGCTGCCAGTTTTATATTCGGGATATTGTCCGCCAATAAAATCACATCGGGTAATTTATTTTCTGCTTCACCCACGAAAATTTGTTGTCTTAAGTCAGTTTCTTGTTGGAGGATGGCCGCTGACCAGTTTTGGGATTGTAAGAGTTTTTGCCAGATGCGTGCTTGTCGGGGCGATGAATGCAAAATAAAAGCGTTCATGTGATGGGGTTACCTCGGAGAAAAGTTAGCGGCAGATGAACTCAAAGGACTCGAAAGGGCGCTTTATCTTTTGGTGTGCTTAATCGTATTTAACCTTTGCGGCTCAGAAATAAAAAATCAGGTTTGTCTAATACATTTACGTCCAGAAATCCTGACTTTCAATCGCGGCGATCGCCACCATAAAAATCTTTAAAAATCTTTCCCAAAATTAGCTTCATAGGCATTCTAAAATTCTGATGCAAAGAATGTAACAATTGACGCGCTCATCATCATTGCAATAAAAAACACCCCAAATATCTGAGGTGCATTCCATCAATACTTTTACTCGTAAAAAAATTATCGATAAAAATTAGGTTGATTTTGCTTTTGAAGCCAAAGGATTTTTAAGTCATTTTTGAAGCACGATTTTGGAGGTGCTGCTTCAGGGGAATGTAATTTACATCTGGGTTGTAGATGTGGCACTCATCAGTAATAGTTTTCATCAGTTCCCAGTCAAACTTGGTTTCATATAGATATTCGCCCCAATTTTCCTTGATGCTGTCGTAGGCAGCGCGGAGGTTATAGGAAGGAATGCCCGTAGAAAGGTGGTGGGGAACATGGACATTAATGTCGTGGCAGAGAACCTCAACCCACTTGGGATAGTCACAGTGGACAGTGCCTGCAAGCTGAGCCATGGCCTCGTTCCATTCGTCGTTGTATTTGAAAGGAATCTCAGGCACAGTGTGGTGTACGAGGGTAAAGGTGCTCATCCAGAAGTGGTAGCCGATCCAAGGCATCAACCAGAACTTTACAACGCCCCAAACGCCTAGATAATAGAACATTACGGGGAAGGCGATCGCCGCCGAGATGATGACGAACCAAGCAGAAAAACGAAATTGTTCACCCTTCTTACCGTCGAAACGATCCATTTCAAAGTGGAGTTTCATTTGGTGGGCAATAGAAGCAAGCCACCAGAAACGACCACGCATGTGCTTGTAGATAAACTTGAGCCAGCCGGGCGCACCATCATAATCTTGAGGTGTGAAAGGTGCCCAGGCATTATCCTCATCCATGTTGTTGGTGTAGCGGTGGTGGTGGTTATGGAGTAACCGCCAGGGATGGAAAGGATAAATCAAAGGTAAAAAAGCAAGGTGACCAACGAGGTCATTAACCCAATTTTTGCGGGAAAAAGAACGGTGACCGCAATCGTGACCAATTACGAAAAAACCGGTCAGAGATGTACCGGCAATGAACCACAAAATGGGAAATAATAGAACGCGAACAGGTGCAGGAACCATCGCGGGAATTGTCGCCAACAGAGCATAGCTGGCAACCACAGCCACCACACTCAATAGGACTCGAGACCAAGCCTTCAGTGGATTAATTTTGTAAACAGACTTTGGGATGGTGTTTAGGATGTCCCGCAGTCGTAAATTTGGATTCTTTTCCAAAAGAGTTGTGGCACTTGGGCGCACAGTAACTGATGTCATTGATATTCTTTGCGAAATGTTACATGGTTTCTAATGGTTATACCATTGATTCTCATGAACAAGCTGTTTTTCGAGCACCCGATTCTCCCTTTGGGGGCACTCCACTGCGCCATTGGACTCCTCGCAGCTCTGGTGGCTTATCGTAAGGGCTACCCCCTCAAACGCTGGCTAGTTATTGGTCTGGTCGGCGGGACACCGAGTTTGATTTATGCTTGGACAAGGCCAAATCTAGAAACTGATCAGAGCTGAAACTGATAAACTGTGCTTTGGCTTGTTTTGGGCAACTCTCTAATTTATCTGAGTGAAAAGAAACTGTATCGTTATGGCTTCGAGTCAACCACCACAGAAACAAAGGCAATGGTCGATATGGACGGTTTTTTCCTCGACTTTTTTGACTATTTTTATCGCGGAAATGGGTGATAAAACGCAATTGGCCACGTTATTGATTGCTGCCCAGTCTACAACGCCGTGGGTGGTCTTTTTCGGGGCTGCTTTGGCTTTGATCGCCACAAGTTTGTTGGGGGTGCTCATTGGCTATTGGCTTGCGAAGAAGTTAGCGCCTGATCTGCTTGATACGTTGGTGGGGGTTTTGATGCTGGTGATTGCGGGTTTGTTGATTGTGGACATGATGGCGTAGGAGGGCAGACATTATGGATTGGCAATTGCTTGGGTTAACGTTTATTACTGTGTTTCTGGCGGAGATTGGTGATAAAAGTCAGTTGGCGGCGATCGCCTTGGGTGGTAGCTCTAAATCACCTATTGCTGTATTTTTTGGTTCTGTGACGGCGTTGATTACCACGAGTCTTTTGGGGGTGATTGCGGGGGGCACTGTGGCGCAGCTGATTCCGATCCAAATCTTGAAGGGATTGGCGGCGATCGGTTTTGCGACTTTAGCTGTGCGGTTACTGTGGTATCCGCCCCAAGGTGAAGATGACTAAAGATCTATGGCGCTTGGTGGATATCCGCCCCATCTCGAAAGGCCAAGACTAGAATAGTTGTAGTTTGCGTCGTAGCGATCGCCGGGGATTTTACTAAAGCCTCCCACCTATCAGGTTTTACCCGGAGATGTTGCGGTTCTCTTCAGTGGCAATTAGGGTTTATGGTTTTAGACATTTCTCAAGAGTTGGCGATCGCCTATGTTCACTTTTACGTCGATAATCTTCCCTATTGGCAACGGTGGTTTCAGAAATTTTTTGCCCTAGAGCCTGTAGACACCCAGCATTTTTTTCCACATCTTACTGGTCAGGATGTGCTGCTACGGTCGCCGGAATTGCAGTTTGTTTTATCTGCTCCCCACGCCCCTAATGATCCGGTTGATCAATATCTAAAGAAACATCCTTGTGGTGTTGCAGACATTGCTTTTTTTGTTAATCCAGCCATCATTTTAAACTTAGATTTAAACCTTTCTTCGCCAACAAAAGTCATCAATCCCGTTGGTTTTCAACATACGTTAATACCTAAACAAAATATTCCAAAAAGTAATCAAAACATTGACCATCTAGTTCTCAATGTTGCTAAGGGTTCCCTCGAAAAAATACGGGATTGGTATATTCATAAACTGGGCTTTCAACCGAAACAGTCGTTTCAAATTCAAACGGAGTATTCTGGCCTGACTTCTCAGGTTTTACAGCACTCTAGCGGCATCCAAATTCCCATTAATCAGCCGGGCGATCGCCGCTCTCAGATCCAAGAATTCCTTGATTATAATCGCGGCGCTGGGATACAACATATTGCGATCAAACAAAACAATCTCCCCGAAAAAATCCTCCATTTACAACGACAAAGTTTATCATTTTTAGATGTTCCCCAAACCTACTATCAAAACTTACTCAGGGAATATCCTTTCTTGAAAAATCTATCCCAATGGTCAAATATTCAGCGTGCCAAAATATTAGTAGATGTGGTGCGATCGCCGGAAGAAATATTGATGCAAATTTTCACCCAACCTATTTTTAAAGAACCTACTTTTTTCTGGGAATTTATCGAGCGGAAACAGGGGGCAACGGGCTTTGGAGAGGGGAATTTTCAAGCCTTATTCGAAGCCATCGAAACAGCCCAAAAACAGCGGGTAATTTCCCCATAATTAGCAATTGACCTAAAATATTCGAAGAATTCGCATTTATCTAAACGCTGTGGCACAAATTTTATTGGTCATCTTTATCCTGTGCCTATTTCCTTTGTCGTGGCTCTATGTGCGGGGGATGTTCCGCCGTCATCAAACCTTTAATATCATTGGCATTCCGGCGAATGATGCGCGTTTTGGGATCGCCCTCGCCAGTCTGTCGGACTCTCATCTCACCTCCGGCGAAGCAGTTCATTTTTACACCAATATTGACCAAATTCAGCAAGCCAGACTGGAGGCGATCGCCAGCGCTAAAAATCTGATTTGCTTTGAAACCTTTAAAATGGCTCCCGGTAAACGAGCCGATGACTTCGCCGCAGCCCTGAAAAAAAAAGCTAGAGAAGGCATTTTAGTACAAATTCTCGTTGATAGTAACGGTGCCAAAAAATTGCCACAACGCTATTGGCAGCAGCTAAAACGAGCCGGTGTCAAGGTTTGTTTTTTTAATCGCTTTTCGTGGCGATCGCCCATCGAATATCTCCGCCGCAACCACCGCAAACTCATGATCGTTGACCAGCGCGTTGCGTTAATTGGTGGCGTTGGCATCGCTGATTTTTGGGACGGCGTTATCCCCAAAAATGCCACTGCACCTTGGCTTGACTTTGAAGTCCATTGGCAGGGAGAAGCTGTGAGTTTTTTAACCGGACTGTTTTGGCAACATTGGCTAAGCTCCGGCGGCAAAGTTGATCTACGCTTACACCAACCAAATATTTCCCAGCCCGAACAACCCGAACAAATCCTGATCACCTCTGGCGAAGACCCCACACCCAAAGATTCCCCCATTCGTAGTCTGTTTCAAACCGCCGCCCTAGCTGCCCAGCAACGCATTTGGATAGCCTCACCGTACCTGCTGCCAGACGACGAAACCACGAGTATATTAATCGCGACAAAGGCGGCTGATATTGATGTCAGAATTATGACGATGGGTGTGTGTAATGACAAAAGCTATGTCTACTACACCTCGAGACAAAACTATGCTCCCCTCCTAAAAGGTGGCGTGGCCATCTACGAATATCAGCCCAGTATGATGCATGCCAAGGTGATTTTAATTGACAATGAATGGGTTTGTCTGGGTAGTGCCAACCTTGATCCCCGCAGTTTTTACCATAACGATGAACTGAATATTTGTAGCCCCCAAGCATCCCTTGTCGAATCGATTGATCAATTTTTTCGAGCTGCTTTTGCCCATAGTCATCTGGTTGACTACAGGGAATGGGGCGATCGCCCTTTAAAGCAAAAAATATTAGGCCGATTATTTAATGTCGGTTACTGGCAGCTTTAAAAGTTACCTAAAATTCTCTGACATACTTGGATAATGCTATTCGCTAATCTGTCTACCCTATCAGTTAAACTCTCAATCACTAGCATTGCCCATAAAAACGTTAGTGCCCATGTACAGATGAAGTATGGCACTCTAATCATATTCCAGCAAAAAGCTGAATATTCTTTTTTTGTGCAAATAATCGAATACACTCTATCCTAAGAAGAAAAAACTAGTGGATATCTGGGGATGGTCAAATACTTTGCTCATGAATCAGCCTACATAGACGAAGGTGCCGATATTGGAGAAGCAACGAAAATCTGGCATTTTTGTCATATTTCAAGTGAATCAAAAATTGGAAATAACTGCTCCTTTGGTCAAAATGTATTCGTTGCAAAAGGAGTGATTGTGGGTGACAGATGTAAAATTCAAAACAATGTATCTCTTTACGAAGGTGTAATCCTAGAGGACTATGTTTTTTGTGGTCCTAGCATGGTTTTTACTAATGTTAAAAACCCACGTTGTGAATTTCCTAGAAACACTAGCAATGATTATGCAAAAACCCTTATAAAACGAGGTTCTAGTATTGGTGCAAATGCAACCATTGTTTGTGGTATTGTCTTACACGAATGTTCCTTTGTTGCGGCTGGTGCTGTCGTCACAAAAGATGTCCCCGCCTATGCCATAGTTGCAGGAGTTCCAGCCAAAATAATCGGTTGGATGAGTGCTTTCGGCGATATATTAGAGTTTGATCAAGATAATATTGCGATTGATTCAATCGGTGTAAAATACCAGAAAATTTCAGAGAGAGAAATCAAAAAAATTGTATGAACCAAACTAGAATTCCGATACTTGACCTTAAACCACAATATGAATCTATCAAGGATGAAATTCACATTGCGGTGAACAATGTATTAGAGTCTGGCCAATTTATTATGGGACCAGATGTCAAGCTTTTTGAGCAGGAAGTATCTAATTATTTAGGTGTTAAACATGCGATCGCCGTCAACTCCGGCACCGACGCTTTAGTCATTGGTTTAAGGGCATTAGGTATTGGTCTTGGCGATGAGGTGATTACAACCCCTTTCTCATTTTTTGCTACAGCAGAATCTATTAGTAACGTTGGCGCTAAACCAATCTTTGTTGATATAGACCCTCAAACTTTCAATATCAACCCCGAGTTAATTGAAGCCTCGATTACACCTCAAACCAAAGCGATTATGCCCGTTCACCTATACGGTAACCCGGCAGCCATGGCGAAAATTCTGGCGATCGCCTCCAAACATAACCTAAAAATTATTGAAGATTGCGCCCAATCTTTTGGCGCAAAATACTGTAGTACATGCTGTCAAAATGATTGCCCTGAGGAGATTCGATCCGCCATTTCAGCCAAACACACAGGAACGATTGGCAATGTAGGAGCATACTCCTTCTTCCCCTCCAAGAACCTAGGAGCCTACGGCGATGGCGGACTAATAGTCACCAACAATGATCAAACCGCTGAAATCGCCAGAATGCTACGCGTTCATGGAGCCAAGAAGAAATACCATAACGAACTCTTAGGTTACAACTCACGCTTAGATACAATCCAAGCCGCAATTTTGCGCGTAAAATTAAAACACATCGACTCATGGAACCAAAAACGACGAAAAGTAGCTCAACTCTATAATCAACTATTAATTGATACTCAAGAAATTATCACACCGACTTTAGCCGGCGGCCACGTCTTTCATCAATATACAATTCGAGTTTTAGATGGAAAACGAGATCAACTCAAGCAACACCTAGCAGACCAAAGTATCAGTAGCATGATTTATTACCCCACCCCTCAAGATAAGCTACCCGTTTACCAAGGTCAGTATCCTGATTATCCAGTAAGTAACAAACTAGGGTCTGAAGTATTAAGCTTGCCTATTTGGCCAGAGCTTAGGACAGACACCATTAAATATATTGTCGAGCAAATCAAGCATTACTACATCAATGGCTAAAAAAGATATTATTGTATCTCTGTCGTAACATTGACTATTTTTGAGAAAGTATTATAAACGCTGATTTTTTGTAACACTTATTCTCCACTTTAATAATATTAAAAGTTTAATAATAAAAATGAGTCAAAAAAATAGATCAAAATCACTTTTTCATAAAAAAGTCATTCTTTCTTTCAAATCATTGTTTTATGACTTACTCGTTCCCCCGTTTTTAAATATTTTCTCTTATCGTTCAATTCTTTATCAAACGACTTTAAACGAAATCAAAACTCGTCATGCCGGGTCTGCCTTTGGGCTATTTTGGTTGCTAATTTATCCATTGTTATTTCTGGGGACTTATGCGATTGTTTATCTATATATTTTTAAAATTAGATTTCCTGAATTTAGTTCAACAGAATACGTTGCATTGATTTTCTGTGGCTTAATTCCTTTTTTGGGATTTTCTGAAGGTTTAGCATCTGGTGTTCCTTCCGTTGTAGCTAGCTCCAACTTAATTAAAAATACTTTATTCCCAATACAGTTAGTTCCAGTGAAAGCTGTACTAGTGGGACAAGCAACGCAGACTGTAGGAATGGCATTATTATTAATTGCCTTAACTTTCCTTGGCAAACTATCTCTATGGCTGCCTTTTTTCCTAGTTATCTGGTTAGCTCAAATTTTATTTACTGTTGGTTTGATTTGGATTTTATCTAGCTTAAACGTTTACTTAAGAGATATCCAAAATGTAATTGCTATCGTGACATTGCTGTTAATGATGCTAAGCCCAATCGCCTATACAGAGGCGATGGTTCCAGAGGGGATACGCCCACTTTTATCTCTGAATCCTTTGTACTATATGATCATGTCATACCAATCAGTTTTTATGCTAGGCGAGTTCCCACCTACAAGAATTATTCTTCCCTTTATCGCAATGTCATTCTTTTTATTTATTAGTGGCTTTTGGTTCTTTAGTCGCATGAAAAAACTGTTTAGCGACTATGTCTAGATTTCATCGAACTCAGCCAAACTATCAAAAACAATCCTAGAGTGAATCATCTTATATGTGTGGAATTGCCGGAATTTTGAATTTAACGGGAGAGCAGATCCCTTCTCTTGGTCGGCGTTTAGAAATGATGAATGACTTACAACGACATCGAGGACCTGACGGAGAAGGAGTCTGGCAACATCAGGATAAATTCGCCGGATTTGGTCATCGTCGTTTAAGTATTATCGATGTGAGTTCAGGAAGCCAACCGATGCAAGATCGAGGTGGCAACTGGCTTTCATACAATGGTGAAATTTATAATTATCTAGAATTAAGAGAAGAGTTAGGGGTTAAACAGTTTCAGACAAAATCTGATACAGAAGTTATATTAAGTGCGTATCGAAAATGGGGTTTTGATTGTGTAAATCATTTTCGAGGGATGTTTGCGTTCTCCCTCTGGGATGAGCAAAATCAGATCTTATACTGCGCTAGAGATCGATTTGGAATTAAGCCTTTTTACTACACAGTAGTAAGAGACACCTTGTATTTCGCCTCAGAAATAAAAGCTCTTTTACCTTTCGTGGATACAGAAATAAACTTAGAAGGGTTTAAAGATTATTTGACGTTTCAGTTTTGTTTGGCTGGCAAAACTTTGTTTAAAGGCATCCAAGAATTATTGCCAGGTCATTTTCTAATAGTCAATAACGGTAGTATCGAAGTTAAGAAGTATTGGGAAGTTCACTACAATGCTGATTTTGACCACACAGCTAAATATTTTGAAGAGAGAGTCGTTGAACTATTAGAAGAATCCATTGATTTACATTTGCGCAGCGATGTTCCAGTTGGCAGTTATCTTAGTGGTGGTTTAGATTCAAGTATTGTTGCATCTCTAGCTAGCGATAAGTATAAAGACGAGTTTGTGGGGTTTACAGGAAAGTTTTCCCTAGGCAAAGAATATGACGAAAGTGAATATGCAAGGGCTCTAGCGGGGTACAAAAATTTTGAGTTACAAGAATTAGAGATTACAGCAAATGATTTTGTAGAGAATATCCGCAAAGTTATGTACCATCTGGATTACCCAGTAGCAGGACCGGGATCGTTTCCACAATTTATGATTTCTAAGCTGGCAAGCCAGCACCGAAAAGTTGTTTTGGGGGGACAGGGAGCAGATGAAATATTTGGTGGTTATACTCGCTATCTTGTGGCTTACTTTGAACAGTGCATCAAAGGCGCTATTGATGACACAATGGACTCAGGAAAATTCATTGTCACATACGAGTCTATCATTCCTAATCTCAAGTCTTTGCAAAAGTATAAGCCAATGCTGAAGCAGTTTTGGAAAGAAGGGTTATTTGAAGATTTAGAGCATCGTTATTTTCGCTTAATTAATCGTGCGCCTTCTTTAGGTGATGAAATTCGTTGGGAAGCTTTAGATGAGTACCATCCTTTTGATACATTCCAAGAAATCTTTTTGGCTGAAAATGTTGGTCAAGAATGTTATTTTGATAGCATGACTCACTTTGATTTCAAAACACTATTGCCTGCTTTATTACAGATAGAGGATCGAGTTAGTATGGCGCATGGTTTAGAGTCAAGAGTCCCATTCTTAGATCATCCTCTAATTGAATTAGCAGCAACGATTCCCGCTAATATTAAGTTTGGTGATGGTAAAATGAAACGAGTTCTCAAAGATTCTATGAGTTATTGCTTGCCAGATATAATTACTAATCGCCAAGATAAAATGGGTTTTCCTGTACCATTAGTGAAATGGATGAAGGAAGATATTAAGGAATTTATTTTTGATACTTTTTCATCTCGAAAAGCGCTAAATCGCGACTTTATTGATAATAAAAAAACACTAAAAAATTTGGAAAGAGAATGGGAATTTGGTCGCAAAACTTGGGGTTTATTGTGTTTAGAATTGTGGCAAAAAGATTTTTTTGATTGCAACACAAAATTTAGGTGATTATAAAAAATGACTTTAAAAAAAATAATTAATAGGGAAAAAGTCTACATATTTGTAATAGTACCAATACTTATTTTTATAGTGTTGCTCTCTTTCCATTCAAGCTCTAATTTCATAAAAACGAAATGGTATGAAAGTACTCCAATTAGTAAGAAAAGTTTTATTCAGAACATTTTACTGAAGTCATTTGGGGAAAAGCCTAAAGCAAATCAGGTTGTTACTGCTTTAGCGTATCAAGAAAGAGATGTCTATACGTACAAAAATCCACTGGGAGATGAAGTTCCTGTGATTTTGTTATCTAACAAGCAAAAAGTTAGTGATATTAAAAAAATATCAAATCTTAAAATTGTAATTGCTTTACATCAAACAAATAAGACTGGTGGTGAAGAGCCTTGTGGTAGATCAAATGAGAAAAATCCCAACATGTTGTATGGAAAAGAACTATATGAAAGAGGGTACACTGTTTTTTGTCCAACTTTAAGCTTTACTGGTTCTCGGCAAACCAAAGATCAATGGAATACTGACAAGTTTTATCAAAAATATCCTAATTGGTCTGCTTTCGGAAAAGATGTCGCTGAAATTTCTTGGTTAATCGATTCCTTAGAAGTAACGGGACTAGACATTTCTCAGATTGCAGTTATTGGTCATTCGCAAGGTGGTCTTTATGCCTTGTTCGCTACAGCATTAGACGAAAGAATTAATATTGTTATCGCCAATGCAGGATTTTTGAATTTTAAACATGATCCCAACCCAGAGCGATGGAATCGTGAAGAGTGGTATAAGGCTTTACCTAATATCCCTAATAATTGGACACTCGAAGAGGTTGTGGCAACAATTTCTCCCCGTCATGCCTTGTTGAATAACTTTTTACAAGATGAAATTTTGATATCAACAGACCCATACAATGATGTAAAGAAATTAATGATTCTTTTTCCTTCAATTAATTGGGCTTTTTTTAGTGGAAAACATGATTTTCCGCAGGAGGTTAGGGACTTTTCTTTTTCTTGGCTATCAAAAAAAATGCCTCATTAATACTGACATACAATAATCAAATGCATATCATTTCCCCGCGCTTTCCTCTAGGGTTTATTGGTCATCTTCTATCGTATTATATATTGTTAATAGCTTTTGACTTTCGATATTCCAGTTTAATTCTTTACTTGCTTGATTGCAGTTCTGTTTTAGAGTATTTAACTTAATCGAATCATTAATTAAATGAGATACCGTTTTTCCTAGTTTTTTGGGTGAACTCAGATCCGTGATTTCAATAATATGATATTTTTCTTTGATTAGTTGGAAGAAAGGTAAACTATCTGTGATTATCGGCACTCCAGCTAGCGCATATTCAAACAACTTATTGGGAGAACAATAAAGATGATTGTCGTCTATTGGTTGATAGGGAATCACTCCAATATCAGCACCTGCTGAGTAATCTAACATCTCTTCACTAGGTATTTGACCTAAAAAAAATATCTTTTCCATTAAGGAGTTTTCTTCAACAGTTTGACGTAAAATAACTTCATAGTCGCCATAGCCGATGATCGCTAAACAAGTATTTTTCGGGAAGTACTTCACACTCTCAATTAAAGTGTCCAAATTTCGCTCAGGAGAAATCCAACCCTGATATAAGACTACGTTATAGTAACTGGGAATCTTTCCTTTTTCCCTTAGTTTGCTTTTAGCATTTTCAATATCAATTTTTTTGGGAAGGTCAGCACAATTCAAAATAACTTGCGGTTCATCAATTTGATAGCGCTCAGCCATTAAACGAGCAATAAAAGGATTAACTGTGATTACAACTTCAGGATAACGAATATACTGTTTTTCTAAAATAAAATAACGTTTCTGTAAACGAGCAGGCAATACTTTTTGAGCATAGTATAATTCGTGTGCATCATAAATAAGAGGTACATTTTTTTTTGTTGAAGCATAGTAGCCAGCCTTCAAGCAAGGAAGATCATGAACATGATAAACATCAGCATCAAACTCTAAAGCTTTAGAAATTAGAAATTGCTCAAAAGGCGACACTTCAAAAAAATTCTTTGCAAAAAACATATATGCTTTATTAACAATTGACTGAAGTTTCTCGTTGCTAGGTAGCTTTCTTCTAATTTTCTTGAGCCTTTCATCGTCCCAGTCATACGCGTAGCGATGAATCTGGATTCCGTCTTGTTCAAAACTCTCTTCTCTTTCAGCTTCAAAACCAGCTAACAATATAACTTGGTGACCCGCTCTAATTAAACTTTTACCTTCAAGTAAAATACGCCTGTCTATCATGTAGCAATCAGGCGTAAGCATAACGATTTTCATGATTCAGTAAAATTAAAATTATTCTGAGTTTTTCTAAAACGAACAAATAAACGCTGCATTTCGCGATCTATATCAGTGCTAATGATTTCAAATCCATGATTGTCAGCTAACTCTTGAACCTCTGATTCAGTATATTCGAACGCACAACTAGGGTATTTCTCTGATAGAGGGCTTTTAGCTGGAAAAACTACACCTTGAGGAGTTTTAAGATTGGCTTTGTAAAAGTCAGCATTGACTATACCATCTTGCTTAAGTAAAAGATTAGCAAGCTCTAGCAACCACGTTGCGTTATCAAAATTTTGATGAATAAAGAAAAATCTTCCTACCATTGTATCGATAGTACTAGATTGCTTTAAAAGAGATTCAGTATCCGATATGTGAAGGTAGTTGCAATTGCTGGGAGAAACCAACCTTGCAATTGACAAAGCTAACTGAGAATAATCAATACCTAAATAGCTATGACAAACCAACCCTAATTGTTTTCCCAAGAATCCTGGTCCACAGCCAACCTCTAATACTTTTTTACCTACTAAGTCCCTGCCATTAGACCAAATTGCCAAGGGTGGCAATGAGTTGACAAGACTAGTCTTCAATACATCTTTATCTGATAGTTTGGTTAAGCTTTTGATGATTTTCAAATTTGGTTTTAATCTTTGAAAATTCAACAAAAATGGACTAGGGTCTTCAGTATTAAAGTAAGTAATCCATTCCCGATCCCACCGCTCTGTTTCTGAAGAAGAAGTTGGAATTGATTCAAAAAACAAACTGGTTTTATTATCCATTAGCGTAACCGTGTCAACCGAATGAAATTAAATAGAATAAAGTGGATTTGGTAGTAATGTTTCGAACAAGCGCAAAGTACACTTTAATATTATCATACTGATAACTCTTGCCTGAAACTCTAACGTCGGGAAACACTGTTAGCTTGATTCTTGATGTTTGACACTTTCGATCTCTATGTTGATCGTTCTACCTAAATCACTTTACTTTTGGCGCAGTTGGCAAAATGGAGTCTTTACTTTTTGCTGTCTGAGCCGATCCTATATAACCATGTTTTGTTGAAGAGAATAAGATAGAGCTAGGAAAAACAGAGATATACAAAGCAATACAATAGTAAACTCTCTTCTCTTGCTAGTCATGAAAGTGCCGCCTTTAATTAAAGATTTTGGTAAACATTATTTATGTTTTTTTGAATAACACTAAAGTCGTATTTCTTCAAAATGAAATCTCTGATTTTTTGAGCATCATATGAACTTAAATTACTAGCTACTTTTTTTATTGCAGAGGCTAAAGATTCAAAATTATCATTATCACAAAGTTCTCCAAGGTAAGGCTCGACAATAACACTCTGTGGTCCCCCACAACGTGTACTGACGACAGGTTTTCCTGAAGCTAGTGCTTCTATCACGACAACTCCAAATGTTTCAGAATGGCTTGACAAAACGAAAATATCACAATCTTCTCTCATTAAACGTGCTACTTCATGACGTGTTTGAAATCCCAAAAGCTGAATAAATTCCATTAAATTATTATCTTTAATCCATCGTTGAAGTTGTTGCTCTAACTCGCCTATCCCCACGATATTTAGTTTGATTTTTATCCCTTGCTCGTGTAAAAGTCTGAAGGCTTCTAACAAACAAAAAGGGTTTTTGTTTTCATCTAGTGACATTACACTTAAGAGCATTAGATAACTGTCATTATTGTTATTCTGTTTTTGCTTTGGATAGAATATGTCTGTATCGACTCCATTGGGGATGCAAGTCATTTTCTGGTGGTGAGATGGAGCAAGTATTTTTTTTACCTCATTCTCTAAGCTTGGACTCACAGAAATAATCTTATCCGCTGACTTTAAAGCGTAAGCTGTTACCTGTCTAACTATAGACCTGTCAGCAAGTATGCTGAAGGGACCTGTATGTTCCGTAATAACAAATGGTACTTGATATTTTCGAGCTAAAAAACTGCCTGTAAATCCATCCAGATAGCTTGTGTGAGCATGCACTAGGTCAAAATTAAATTTTTGGCGAATTCTATTGGCCCATTCTGAAACGGCATATCGGTAGGTAAAGCCGTGCATAGGAAATGGAAAAAAAGGACGGCCTACAAGATAAGGAATTCTCAAAACCGGAATATTCCCCCATGTACTCCAACTGCTCAAAGATAAAGCTTTTTTGTATGCTTTAATTCTCTTTATTATCTCAATTGGATTTTTGGACTCAATCCAGAAAGGCTGGCAAGATACCACTCTGACCTCTAGCCCTCTTTTTTCCCGTAAAGCAGCCACCTGTTCAGCAATAAAACAACCTGAATTAGGCTGTGTCTCATGTGGGAACATATGAGACAGAACTAAAACTCTACTGACAGATGCACTACGATTTTCCAACAAAGTATTTAAACGTTTCAAAGCTGCTGTAGCTGTTTTCTTTTCTGTTTGAATCGCCAATTTTACGACTTCAATGTAGTCGTGAATAGACAAATTTGAATCTACTTCACAGCAGGTCCTTAAATCTTCTTGCCATAGCCATTCTGGTTTGGGATAATATCCAGAACTGTCGCTTAACAAACCCCAGCTTCTGTAATATTTTTTTTGATCACTAACTACAATGTTGTGATTTGCTTGAATACGAATGAAATTAGAGCTGAAATTCTCGCGCTCTTTATTCGATACGGAGAAGTATTCGACAGTTTTCACTGCTACTTCCCCGGTAGCTTGAATACCAATCGGGGTGCCATATAGACTTGACTTAAAGTTTGTGCTGACAGTGTATTCTATCTCATTAGCTGTCTTTAAAGTGCCATCGGTTGTTGATAGCGAACAATCATCAATTTCATCGTAGAAAAATACTTTTATGCTTGTACTTTTTAATATGGGTTCTTGTGTTCTGACAACTATTTTGTCACCTGGTTGAAGAATAACTGGAAAGCAGATCAGGATATCTTGAGTTATATCTGTTGAGCTGTCAGGAAAGGATAGATTGCTCTTAAGCTTATCGAGATACTTAGGCCAGAAACACCCTTCAACAAACCCCTGCTCAACTTGCTGTAGAGGGTTGGATATATCTAATAGTAAAGGAGATTGTTGAATCTCCTGAGGACGCTCTAAAGAAATCCACTTACTGTTTTGACTGTCACCGCCAATATGTTGTTTTGTGTATAGTGCAATTATCTCTGAACGGTCTATGTGTCGATTGACAAAGTTTGATCTGTTTTCAAAAAAAGCCTTACTGCGCAAATACCCAATTATCTTATTACTTTTGTTGAAGGTGGATTTGACTATTTGTGAACTACCGCAATATGGGCAAATAAAATTGTTGCAATCTACGTTATTAATCTGAAGATTTCGAAGCAATGAGGCATATTGCTCGTCTAATGGATATCTAGTAATGTCACCAGAATATCTGATTTCATTAACGTTCCAAGATGAAGGACAAATTTCAACTAAATCATGTTCAAGCAAGGAACGTTGGTGATGATTAATATGATATCTTGCTCCACAATCGGCACATTCTGTGAATGAAGCTTCCAGCTGTTCTCCATGAGGAACTGAAATCAAAACATATTTTGAAGAAACTCTGAACAGTTCAGAAATAGCCTGAAAATAGATTTCATCAGAAAGATGTTCAATGACATCGTTAGCCATGACAAAATCAAAAGAAGCATCGTCAAAAGGCAAGTCAGAAATTGATCCGACTACAGTTTCATGATGGACACTTTTTAGAGCCTCTTGGCTACTGTCTAATCCGACAATTTGAATGTTTTTAGGTAAGGCGTTGGTAATAAGACCATTTCCACAGCCAACATCAAGGATACTTTGCGTACCTTGAGGTATCAAACTTAGAATATCGGCAAGTAGCTGAACTTGGTATGGTTCAGCTTGTGAACGCCATAGTAATGGTTGATTGTAATAATCGGCTTCAAACATAACTAGTAAGGTACTTTTAACTTGGAACTTCTATAGACTCTTCGAGTTTGGAATGGATAGGCTGTCTACAAATACCATGATCAATTGTCTCTAGATAGTCTCGATTCACTACTTGGAAATGGATACAACGATCTAGAACGTGATACGGTTCAGGTTCAACTCCTTTCCTTGGAGTAGACTTGAACATAGCAACACTAGCAACATAAGAACCAGCACCTAGTAAAAGGCTACTATTCCAGAAAAGTATTTTTCCATGTCCCTCAATAACTTCCTTGCCTAACTCTTTACTCGAAATCGCCCACTGGGAAGCTGTTAGACCAGACGCTAGATAAATGCAAAAAACAAAGGTTGGATTAACTATTGGTATATTGGTTCTATATTCTACTGTTATTTGAAACGGCTCTAATGAGTAAAGTATCTTAGTCTCTTTTTCTGAGTTGTCAAATAGCGATACATGTATGATTTCTGCTTCTTTCTTAGAGCCATACTCATCTATTGTTTGTTCGAGAGGGCTTGGGCTTTTATCTTCTTTTTGCTTAGTTATTGATTCTTTGAGAAAATCCAACTCGTTGTGTAGCGACAAAAGCTCGGTAGGAATGGGTAAGTTACTGTAGGCACTATTAACCTGAAGGAAGCCCAAATCGTGATAAGTATCTTGATCAGGAAGAAACAATTGCACAGTAATTTCTTCCTCTTGACAATCTGCTCTAATTTCTAAGGTAAAGTTATTTGAATTATGTAAATATGATTTGGGTACAGAAAATTGAAAAGGGGCGTGAGCATATTTCCCTTGAAAATCGCCGTAGAATCTGTAACATCTCAGCTTATCTTTTTGTTTAATTGCTTCGCCCCAATCCATAAAACCAGCACTTGTCATTAAGTAGTGGTCTTGATCGGGATGATTATCCATAGGAGAACCAATATCAATTTCTCCTATAATTTCTTGACTATCTTTTAGAGTGATAGAGTAAATCTTGTGTTTGCGTATTGGATGCTTACTACCTTGACTAATCAGTCTAAATAATAACTTCTCATAAATATTTGTTTGCTTATCGAGCATTGTTGCTTGCTTCTTCGAAATCTTCAAGTCTCTTGCTCGTAGTCTTATTTCTTCGTCACGTCTAACAGTACGAGAATACTGTTTAATAATATTCAGCGGCTTTCCATCTCCTGCAATCACTCCTTTTTGTATCCAAATAATACGATCGCACAAAGCTTGAACTGAACCTAAATCATGACTCACAAACAATACTGTTGCACCAGATTGCTCCGTTAATTTTTTCATTCTCTCTACACACTTCCCTGCAAAGTACGCATCTCCAGCTCCTAGCACTTCATCAATGATTAAAATTTCAGGTTTAACTGAGGTGGCAGTCGAAAAACCTAAGCGAGCATACATGCCTGCCGAATAAGTTTTAATTGGTTGATCGATAAAATCTTCTAGTTCAGAAAAGTCAATGATTTCATCTTCTTTCTCTCTGATTTCCGGCAAAGATAATCCTTGGTAAGCTAAGGAAGCTCGGATATTTTGGCGGCCAGTGAATTCAGGATGAAACCCAGTACCTAGTTCCATCAATGCTTGAACTTTACCTTGAACTTCTACTGTTCCTTCAGTTGGCGTAACGTTTCCTGTAATAATCTTGAGTAGAGTGCTTTTTCCTGCTCCATTTCGTCCGATAATTCCTAATCGCTCTCCTTTCTTTACTTCTAAATTTAAGCTTCGTATAGCCCAGAATTCTTGATGTTGAGCTTTTCGCCAAAATAGCCAGCGGCTGACTCCAAAAGCATCTAACACCTTATCCGCAGGATGCTGATAAAGCTTATACATTTTGCCTAAGTCACAAATTTTGATGGCTGGCTCGGTCATTTCTGGCATAACATTTCTGGCATAATTTAATGTCTTATAGCAATATTAAATTAGTAGTCTAGCATGGACTTTAGCTCAGTACAGGACAAAACTGGAAAAAAGTAGGAGGAGAGGGTTTGATAGAAATTA
>NZ_MRBY01000006.1:87816-125027 GCF_001904615.1 [Limnothrix rosea] IAM M-220 | reverse complement strand
GCTCTCCCATTCACCGCGTCGTACTTCCGAGCATGCTTAAGCAAAACTCACGTTAAAGTACTTGTGTATAAATTTAGATGTCATGAACGGTCTACCTAAGCATCACTCATTTACATGTGTGTAAGTTATCTAATTTTGACAAGTTATGAGGACAGAGATTAGGTGTAAGCGAATATTCCACTAATTGTAAAAGTTTGATTTTCAGGTTTCCAGTAGTAAAAACTTCTGGCTACTTTTTTTATTCAGAAGACATCGAGTTCTTCTAAATTCTATGAGGTAATGTTTGAGAGACAGCAAAATTTTAACATTCATAAAAAAAAACTCCCCTTCCAAATAGCTTTGGAAAGAGAATTGATTGTTTAACTAATGCTCTTGTGATTAGCGATTCAGCTTTTCTTCTAGATCGGCGATCGCCAATTTTGTTTTCAGGAGAGTATCGGGATTGAGGCTAATGGAATCGATGCCATTTTTCACGAGGAATTCGGCAAATTCTGGATAGTCCGATGGAGCTTGTCCACAAATACCAATTTTGCGGTGATGTTTCTTCGCGCCGGCGATCGCCATTGCGACCATTCGTTTTACCCCTTCACTACGCTCATCAAAAATATGGGAAACCAGAGCCGAATCTCGATCAAGACCGAGGGTTAATTGCGTCAGATCGTTCGAGCCAATGGAAAAACCATCGAATACTTCACTGAATTCATCCACTAAAATTACGTTAGATGGCAACTCACACATCACGTAAACTTGCAGCCCATTTTCACCGCGCTTAAGGTCATGTTTCGCCATTTCAGCTAACACTTTGCGACCTTCTGCTGGCGTACGACAAAATGGAATCATCGGAATAATATTCGTCAATCCCATGTCATTACGGGCAATTTTAAACGCCTCACATTCGAGGGCAAATGCTTCGGCATAATTCGGGTCGTAATAGCGCGATGCCCCCCGCCAACCAATCATTGGGTTTTCTTCTTTCGGCTCAAATTGCTGACCACCAAGCAAGTTTGCGTACTCATTGGATTTGAAATCGGACATTCTAATCACCACAGGATTCGGGTAGAATGCCGCTGCAATCATCGCCATGCCACTGGCTAATTTATCGACAAAGAAATCGGCTTTATTTTCATACAAGTGGGTGAGTTCGGCGATCGCCTTTTTGTCCAGCAAATTCCCTAGCTCATCAAAGTGAATCAGAGCTTTCGGGTGAGCCTTGATTTGGTTGGCGATGATAAATTCCAGCCGCGCTAAACCCACACCATCGGCAGGCAACGGCGAGAGCGAAAAAGCCTGTTCTGGATCGCCGACATTTATCAAGATTTTCGTCTTGGTTTCGGGGATATTTTCGAGGGAAGTTTCCTGAATTTCAAAGTCCAGCAAACCCTCATAAATCTTGCCATCTTCCCCTTCCGCGCAGGAAACCGTCACATTTTGACCCAGCGCAATTAGTTCTGTCGCATCGCCACAACCGACCACTGCCGGAATCCCCATTTCCCGCGCAATAATTGCCGCATGGCAGGTTCTGCCCCCTTGATCCGTGACGATCGCCGATGCTTTTTTCATAATCGGTTCCCAGTCTGGATCGGTGCGGCGGGTGACCAACACTTGGCCGGGTTGAAAGAGTTTAATTTGCTCCACATCGAGGATGACATTGGCTTCCCCTTGACCGATCATTTCGCCGACACTGCGACCGATTGCCAACACATTATCGCCCGTTTCATTGAGCTTGTAATTGCGGAGAATATTGGCAGATTTTTGCGATTGTACCGTTTCGGGACGGGCTTGCACAATGAATAATTCACCGGTGATGCCATCCTTTGCCCATTCGATATCCATCGGCGTGTATTGCCCACGGACAGCGGAATAGTGCTCTTCAATGGTGGTCGTCCAACGGGCGAGTTGCAGCACATCTTCGTCACTGATACAAAATTGGTTTTGCAACTCTTTGGGGACAGAAATATTTTTAGTGAATTTTGCGCCATCGGCATAGATCATTTTGATCGCTTTACTACCGAGACGACGTTTGAGAATAGGTTTAAATCCTTGTTTAAGGGTGGGTTTAAACACGACAAATTCATCGGGATTCACTGCGCCTTGGACGACATTTTCCCCTAGACCATAGGCTCCCGTGATAAAGGCGGCATCTTTAAAACCGCTCTCGGTATCGATGGAAAACATTACGCCAGAGGTCGCCAAATCTGACCGCACCATTTTCTGCACGCCGACGGATAATGCCACTTCAAAATGATCAAAACCGTTGTGCTGACGGTAGGCGATCGCCCGGTCTGTGAAAAGTGACGCAAAACATTTATGGCAAGCATCCAAGACACTTTTTACGCCATGGACATTGAGATAGGTTTCCTGTTGCCCCGCAAAACTCGCTTCCGGTAAATCCTCCGCCGTTGCACTAGACCGCACAGCTACCGAAGAACCTTTGCCATAACGCTCACACATTGTTTCATAGGCGGCGGCGATCGCCTGCTGAAGATCCTGCGGAAAAGGCGTATTGAGAATTAACGCCCGTGCCTGACGACCCCGTGCCTGCAAATTCTCCACATCATCCACATCAAGATCAGCAAACAGCTCCCGCAACCGTGGTTCCAAACCAGCCCCTTCCACAAAATAACGATAGGCATGGGCTGTTGTCGCAAAACCACCCGGCACATTTACGCCTTTCGGTTGCAACTGCTGAATCATTTCGCCGAGGGAAGAGTTTTTACCACCTACGAGTCCCACATCTTTCGAGCCAACTTCCTCAAACCACAAAACCAATGCTTCTGTGTGTGGCTCAGAAGTTTGCATCGCATTCAAAGTGCTAACCATGAATATCTACCTCCTTGGGTCAACAGTAGAGAGTTGTTTCTCTCTAGGTTTATCCTAGTGAAATAAAATGGTAAATTCTTGGGGACGAAATATATCCTTACTAAGGGTTCATTTTTAGTTAAAAAATGTCAATTAAGATAACTTTTTTTTGGCTCAAGGCCATAAAAAAATAAGCTCATTTTAGATATCAAAAAACTAAATAATATTAGATTTAATTTAATGTTAATCACTCAATAACTTGGCGATCACCTTGTCCCCAAAAACCATCATATTTTGTCACGACCAAATCACTTTCAACCTTGATTTGACAGGCTAAACGTCTACCCTTTTCTAGCTGGTGGGGCGGCAAAGAAAGTCTGGCTGTTTCTTTCCAATTTCGCTCTGGTAGATGCCCCTTTATCTCTACTGCACAAGTCCCACAGGAACCAATCCCCATGCAGTTAATGATATTAGCTTTACCGTTATATAGAGATGCGTTGTGCTTGAGGAGAACTTTGCGCAGGTTATCTCCTGCTTCACAGGTAATCGTTTGGTTATTAAAAGTTACTGTTGGCATTTGTTTAAACTCGTTTATGGATTTGATCACCTTAGGTCGCATCCGTGTCAATAACAACGCCATTAAAAATAGGGGAAGTTACCCAACAAAGTGCTTTACCCGTGAAGACCATTTGTTATTATGTCAATCTCGGTTTACTGTCGGCTGTGGTGGGGCGATCGCCCCCAACTAGACACAAATTCTACACCGAGAAAACCAGAAAACTTTAAAATAGATGTATCGCTTGTGCATATCAAAATCAGGATATCACCGCAATATTTCTAAGATAATCTAAGTCGGCAAAATCATAGTTTGGGCTACTGACTTCGTCTTATTGTGTCATCACAACAGTGGATGCACCCACAGCTCAAATTGGTTGGCATCAAGGCAATGGCGATCGCCCGATTTAAGTTGCAAAACATCAAAATGTCAGCAATCGTTCTCAAACCACAATAGCCCCCACATCCCCTAGTATAATTTGGTCAATTCTTTTCAAGCTAACGATCAAAATTATGGCAGATTGGCAGAAAATCTCAGGTAGTGTAACCGCCCCCAAAGGCTTTCGGGCAGCCGGAATTACCGCCGGGCTCAAGCCATCAGGAGCACCGGATTTAGCTCTAATCGTTTCCGATACCGAAGCCATTACCGCTGGAGTGTTCACCCAAGTAGAAGTACGCGCTGCCTGTGTCGACTATTGCCGCAAGCAACTTCAGAAAAAAGCAAGTAGTCGCGCCATCCTTTGTAATGCAGGTCAAGCCAATGCGGCGACTGGCGCACAGGGTTGGGCCAATGCCGTTGAATGTGCAGAGCTGGTAGCCAAAGAATTAAACATTACGCCCCAAGCAGTGCAGATCGCCTCCACCGGTGTCATTGGTCAACAACTAAAAATGGAAGCCATGCGACCGGGTATTCCAAAAGTCGTTGCAGCCCTCTCGCCAGAAGGTGGTGATGCGGCCTCCGAGGCGATTATTACCACGGATCTCGTCACTAAGGCGATCGCCCTTGAGACCATGATTGACGATCGCCCAGTAAGAATCGGCGGTATCTGCAAAGGCTCCGGCATGATTCACCCGAATATGGCGACAATGCTCGGTTTTGTCACCTGCGATGCGGCCGTTTCAACCCAGCTTTGGCAAGCGATGCTGTCCCGCGCTGTCGATAAAAGCTTTAACCAAATTACCGTTGATGGCGATACCAGTACCAATGATTGCATTATTGCCATGGCCAATGGCCAATCCCGTACCACAGCCATTACCGAACCAGAATCTCCCAACGCAAAAAAGCTAGAGGCGATGCTCACCGAAGTCTGTCAATACATGGCAAAATCCATTGCCCGTGACGGCGAAGGCGCAACTTGCCTGATGGAAATTCAAGTGTCGGGAGCCGTCGATGACCTCTCCGCCCGAAAAATTGCCCGGACAATTGCTGGCTCTTCCCTCGTGAAATCAGCGATCTTCGGTCGCGATCCCAACTGGGGCAGAATTGCGGCCGCCTCAGGGCGCGCAGGAGTGACCTTCAGACAGGAAGATCTACAAATTTCCCTCGGTGACATGCCGCTCATGAACGAAGGACAACCCCTCCCATTTGACCGTGAAGCCGCTAGCCAATATCTCAAGGATCGCGCAGCAGGCGAATACTTAGTGGATGATACCGTGCTCATTGCCGTGTCTGTGGGTGATGGTGAAGGTTCAGGGACAGCTTGGGGGTGCGATCTGAGTTATGACTATGTGCGTATTAATGCTGAGTACACAACGTAATTTATTCTGTTAGTTTGCCATCAAAATATTGCCTTTTTTTATTAAATAGGAGTTGAGCATTATTGCTCAGCTTTTTTTTGATGTGTTGTTGCTTGATTACCATTGATACAACACAAAAGGCTGCATCATATATTGGGTTTAGCTGATTGGTAATAGTATTGTCATAGACAAAAAACGATAAAGCAGGAATTTATTGTCGGTGTTAAAATTAGCAATTAAAACTAACAAAAAAAACGACTAGTTGCTAATACTTTGCTGTGACTAATCTGCTTTAGATCACAAGATAAATACGGCTACTAGAGTAAGTTTGAGACGGCATTACTTGATATGACACCTTTAAATTCAGCCATGGATACCCGCAGCGATATATCATGGCGCGAAAAGTTGGTAGAAATAGGACAACAATTTAGTTACGGTGAATCACTGACCTATCTTGACAAGATTCAAGGCAATGGGTGTCTCTTGGTTTTGCAGTTACCTGATTTAGAGATTCTTCAGGCTAGTGAAAATACGTCTGAATATTTGGGTATTAGGGCTACAGAGCTGCGGGGTCAATCTTTAACGTCGCTATTGACGAAGCGGGATATTCAAGGGATGCGGGCGGCGATCGCCGACAGCGAAACAGACATCCAGTCCCTCAATCCCTATGTTTTATCCCTTAAAAAATCATTGGCTGGTACTTCCCCTAATAAACAATTCCTCGGAGAATTTCAGCAAGATCAAGACAAGCTATTTCTCGGACTAGAAACATTTACGCCCCTGTCAAGAAAAACCCTAGAAAAACTTTATAACCAACTAGCAGAAGGTATCCTCAGAATTCGCCAGACAGCTAGCCTAGAGCAGCTCTACGATGTACTGTGCCATGTCTTTGCTGAGATTATTGGCTATGACAGGGTGATGTTGTACCAATTTCAAGAAGATGACACGGGTATTGTGCGTGCCGAAGTCGCTCCAGCAGAACGGGAATCTTTTCTCGGTCTAACCTACCCTGCGACTGACATTCCTGCCGAAGCCAGAGCCCTCTTTAAAGAGCGCGGTGTTAGTTTAATTGGGGATACCCTAGCCCCGTCTGTGCCAATCCAAGGAGACCAAAAGCTAGCAATCAGCAAAATGACTCTGCGTGCTCCCAGTGAGTGCCACTGTCAATATCTGGTTAATATGGAAGGCATTCGTGGCTCTATTGCCATCGCCCTAACCGATGAAAATCGTTTATGGGGTCTAGTTACGGGACATCACTATAGCCCCCGCTGGCTGAGTCCCCACATTCGCAAAGTTTGTGGACTACTCAGAAACGTTGCTTCATTAGAAATTGCCGTTAAGCAAAAACAAGCATTTGCCCAATATGAACAACAAATCGAGGCGATCGAAACCCGTATTCGCCAAAGCCTTTTAGACTCCCCCCAGCATTTTCTTGAGCAGCTGTGCCAGAGCCGCGATGCCCTTTTAAAACTAGTGTCGGCCGATGGTTGCGTTGTCCGTTTTGACCAAACCGTTGCGTCTAGCGGTATCGTACCAAAGCCGTCAGAAATCCTCGTATTTTTAGACGGGATTAGGGCAGAACATAGTAATGATCTTTATGTGACCGATGCCCTAGAACGTGATGACCCGAAGGTTCAACAGTTTCAGCAACCCTTTGGCGGGGCGATCGTGATCACCATTGGTATTGAAAATATTTTCTGTCAGCTAGCCTGGTTTCGGCTACCACAAACTTACACTGTGAGCTGGAGTGGCCATCCCCAAGACACCATCCTCCCCAAAAGTGCCGATGATATTACTGCATTAAACCCGCGCACTTCCTTTTTGTTATGGCAAGAGTCGGTACGGGGTCATAGTCTTCCATGGAAGGCGATAGAAATTAAAGCCATCACAAATCTGCGCCATAGCCTAATCCTTGCTGTGCTCAAACAATCCCAAGCCGCATTACAAAATTCTCTCCAAAAAGCAGAAGTTGCTAGCGTTGCAAAGAGCGAATTTTTGGCAAATATGAGTCATGAAATTCGTACGCCGATGAATGCAATTCTTGGTTTCACTCAACTGTTAGAGATGACCGATCTAGATATAGAGCAAAAAGGCTATTTGCAATCTATTAATTATGGCGGCGAACAATTATTAAACATCATTAATGATATTTTGGATTTATCAAAGCTTGAAGCTGGTGAATTAACGTTAGAAGCAGAGGAATTTTCGCTCTCTGAAATTTTTCAGAGAAACTATGAGCTACTTGCCCCTGCTGCCGCTGAGAAAGGGTTAGGGTTTTATCTAAAATTACAGCCAAATTTGCCGATTGTTTCTGGTGCTTGCCGACGATTGGAGCAAATTTTAATTAATTTAGTGCGTAATGCCATTAAGTTCACAGAAAAGGGTTCTGTTACTATTTCTTTACAGGTCAAACAGGACTCTATGCAGGCTGCGCGGGTTATGGTTGATTTTACTGTGAGAGATACAGGAATTGGGATTGCAGCGGAGCATCAAGGTGATATTTTTGATTCTTTTACCCAGGTAGATGGGGCGATGAATCGGCATTATGAGGGTACAGGTCTTGGGCTTGCTATCTGCCGTAAGCTCGCTCATGTGATGGGTGGTGAGATTGGAGTAGAGAGTGAGGTGGGTGTTGGATCTTGCTTTGCTGTGAGGTTACCTTTCCCGGTTGTGGTAGATCAGTGGGAGAATCAAACATCGGAGTTAATGGAGTTGGAATTGTTGTTACAAGCGAGTCAACCGAAAATTCTTTTGATTGAGGATAATCTTCTGAATCAAAAACTGGCAACGAAAATGCTCGAAAAGCTGGGTTTTGATTGTGATGTGATTGGGGATGGCAATGTCGCTAGTGAAAAGGTGTCGGAGTTTAGCCATTATGATGTGGTGTTGCTTGATTGTCAGCTACCGGGTGTCAGTGGTTATATGATTGCTAGTCAGTTTAGGGAATATAAGAAAAAGAATAATCTCCATACGCCAGTGATTGGGATGACGGCTAATGCCATGGCTGGCGATCGCGAGAAATGTCTCCAGGCTGGCATGAATGACTATTTGGCTAAGCCTTTTCGGATTATTGAACTGCAAGAAATTTTAAAAAGCTGGTTACCGACGGAGAAACATCCTAGGGATTTTTGAGTTTTAGATTATAGATATAGATATGGTGAATCGGAATTGGTAAGTTTTTTTTTGGAGCTGCTAGGGGTGAGTTCTCGATAGATTTTGCGTAACCTGTCGAAATCCTTGTGGGTCTTCGACCCCCTTCCTGAAGGCAGGACTTTGAGCGATAACTGATGTCTGATCTCTGTCGAAACTTGTGCGAGTCCCTTCTCAAAGGAAGGAAATGGAGCACTCTAGGATTTATGGGGAATATGTGAAATGACGATATTGAGGATTTAGTAGATTGCGGCTCAAAAGCTGATTTTTTTTGGTGTGTTTTTGGACTGAGGGGGGCGATCGCCTTCCGGTTTGCCATAAAACTTTGTAGCAAATGTTTCAGTTTGCCGGGGGAGAAAGTTAAAATCAAGGCCTGTTTATTTTTTCTAGATTCTGAAAAATCATGCCACAGGCGATCGCCCCTATGAGAAAGACAGTAACTGATTGGCGATGGATTCAGCGACGACTCGTGGAGATCGTGGGTCGCGATGGGGTGGTACGACGTAAAGAAGAAATTTTGACCTATGAGTGTGATGGTCTGAGTGCCTATCGTCAGCGTCCGGCTCTTGTTGTCTTACCGAAAACGACGGAAGAAATTGCGGCGATCGTCAAATTTTGCCATGACCAAGACATCCCTTGGGTAGCGCGGGGGGCGGGAACAGGCCTATCGGGAGGCGCTTTGCCCTTAAAAGATGGCATTTTGATCGTAACAGCGCGGATGCGCAAGATCTTAAAGATTGACTACGATAACCACCAAATTACCGTTCAACCCGGCGTGATTAATAACTGGGTTACCCAAGCAGTGAGCGGTGACGGCTTTTACTACGCACCAGATCCCTCTAGCCAAAGCGTTTGCTCCATTGGCGGTAATATTGCCGAAAACTCTGGTGGCGTGCACTGTTTTAAATACGGTGTCACCACAAATCACGTATTACAGCTAAAGGTTGTCACACCGACTGGGGCTGTGGTCACCCTCGGCGGCGTTGTCCCCGAAATGCCCGGCTATGATTTGATGGGGGTCTTTGTTGGATCTGAAGGAACCCTTGGCATTGCCACCGAAATTACGCTCAAAATCCTCAAAAAACCAGAAGCGATTTGCACCCTCTTGGCCGACTATACGTCCATTGAAGCGGCGGGAAACTCTGTGGCGGCGATCGTCAGCGCAGGCATTATCCCAGCAGGCATGGAAATTATGGATAATTTCAGCATTAATGCCGTAGAAGATGTCGTGAAGCTTGACTGCTATCCACGGGATGCCGAAGCGATTTTGCTGGTGGAAATTGACGGGATGAAAACAGAAGTCCATGCCGCTAAGCAGCGGGTCAAAGAAATCTGTTTGGCACAGGGAGCAAGGAATATTACAACCGCTTCGGATCTTGATACTCGCATGAAGCTTTGGAAAGGACGGAAATCTGCCTTTGCGGCAGCGGGTAATATTAGCCCTGATTATTTTGTGCAGGATGGTGTGATTCCTCGGACGAAACTCGCCGAAGTGTTGACAGAAATTAATGCCATCGGCGATCGCCATGGTTACAAAATTGCCAATGTCTTTCACGCCGGCGATGGTAATCTACATCCCCTAATTCTCTACAACAGTGCCTTGCCGGGAGCTTTAGAAGAAGTAGAAGAAATTGGCGGCGAGATCCTCAAACTATGTGTCACCATGGGCGGTAGCATTTCCGGCGAACATGGCATTGGCTCCGACAAAAAAATGTATATGCCCGATATGTTTAGCGACACAGACCTAGAAACGATGGGATATGTACGTGATGTATTTAATCCTAAAGGTTTAGCGAATCCCGAAAAACTATTTCCAACGCCGCGCACCTGCGGTGAATCAGCAAAAATGACAGACGTGACAAAATTCAAAAACGCTGATCTTTTCTAAAAACTTTGTTTGCTCTCAAAATGACATTGCGACTTTAAACGAGTTTTGTCAGGTTTTAACAGGCTGAACCCCGATGTCATGAAACCTTTAGTTATCGGTAGTCAAAGCCATCAAAGTTAAGACATCTGATAGACTTTAAAGCTTTATCCTGTAAGGGCTTAACATGTTAAACCCCTGCCAATCTTGCCTACTACTCAACCAGAACTCACGTTAGATAGCTCTAGTTTTTAAATAATGAGTTAAATCATTGAATAGTGAGTTAAATAATGAGCATTATTGAATCGCTTTTTTAAGGAGAGACTTAACCTGTTCTCCGCCTTCTGACTGCAAAAAAGTCATAATAATCGGCGCAAACTTTTGGATCATAGTGGGGTCAAGATCGAGGGATTTAAAGCCCCCAGCTAACTGGGCCAATGTGCCAATGGTTGCCATCTGATCGCCGCCAAGGGAAGAGGCAAAACCACCGAGCATTCCTACCATGCCGGCATCTTCTTTTGGTGGAGCTGTCTGCATTAAAGATTCAATGTGCGGCACGACCTTGGCAATTTGACCAAATTCTTCATTGTTTAGTTGATCTTTTGCCAGCTTAAATAATAGACCAGAGCCACCTTTTGCTTGGTGCTCAGAGACTCCTAATTGCTCGGTCAGCATACTAATGAGTTCCATTGGTTAATATTCCTCTCAAATTATTTATAGAGTTTATCCTAAAGGATCTTTCTGCTTGCCTGAATACTTATAAGGAAGGACGATGCGGATAAGTGGCAAAGGTTAAATGTTAGCGGATGCTGTTGGTGGACATAGTTTTTTAATTAAAACAAAGTTTTTAAAAGATGCTGGGCAAAAATTCTAATAGTTCGTCCCAGGACTGGAGATCTGCGTCTGGGTCATAGTCGTCGGAACTCCATTTTGTAAAGGAGTGCAAGACTCCGCCGTACAGCTCCATATCAAAGTCCACGCTAGCCTCGGTGAGGTCAGTGGCTAGGGCAGCAAATTCATCTATGCCAGAAACTGGATCGGCAGAGCCGTGGAGTACTAAAAGTTTGCCTAGGGTTTGGCTATAGTCTTGTCCTTCGGGTAAACCTAAGCTGCCATGAAATGAGACAAAGCCGTCTAAATCTGCACCGGATCTGGCAAATTCGAGTACGGCTGCACCGCCGAAACAGTAGCCTATTGTGGCGATTTTTTCTGGGTTAATGCCTTCTAATCCTTTGGCTACTTCTAGGCTGGCAAATAAACGTTCACGCATGAGGTTGCGATCGCCGTAAAGTTTACTGCTTGCGGCGCGGGATTCATCAACAGTTTGGGGTCGAACGTCACTGCCATAGAGATCGATCGCCATCACGGTATAGCCTTGGGTTGCGAGCATTTCTGCACGCTTCTCTTCATAGCTATTTAAGCCATCCCAATCGTGAATGAGCAGAACAATGGGTTGTTCGTCGCCGAATCCTTCATTGCGTGCTACATATCCGGTAAAGGATTCTCCGGCAATGTCGTAATTTACTGTATTAGTCACCAGTTGGGCATCAGCGCGAAATGTCACGCTCAATAGGGCGATCGCCGCAACTATTACACCATACAAAAATCGTCGTAATATCATTTGTTTTTTCCCCAGAACTAACTTGCTCATTTTTTTACTGGTGACATTGTAAGCAGTCTGCTAAAGATTAGCCTCAACCTAAAAGCTGAGAGAAAACTAAGGAAGATCACTCAAAATTAAGCCTGAGCTGGGCGAGAGTTGAAAATTTCCTGAAAATCTACGTTTAGAGGATTTATTGCTGCCGATTTCGCGCAAAATGAAAACAGCAGAAATGCCCTAGGGGGGCTATAGATTGTGGCTGTAGATTACGACATCGTCATTATTGGCGGCGGTTCTGGCGGTTTAGTGGTGGCCAGTGCTGCGGCTCAGCTGAAGGCAAAGGTTGCCCTCGTCGAGAAAAACAAACTCGGTGGCGATTGTCTTTGGTACGGCTGTGTCCCCAGTAAATCCCTGATTCACGCGGCGCGGGTTGCCCATGAAGTGAAAGAAGGTCATCGCGTTGGGATTTATACTCAGCCCCCTCAAATTAAATTCACCGAGGCAATGGGGCACGTCAAAAAGGCGATCGCCGCCATCGAGCCTAACGATTCCCCCGAAAGATTTGAAGGTCTGGGCGTTGAAGTAATCTTTGGTAGTGGACAATTTACCGACAAGAAAACCTTCGAAATAAACGGCCGCAAACTTACCGCCAGAGCATTTGTAGTTTCCACGGGGTCCAGTCCAGCCATTCCGCCCGTAGAAGGCCTCAAAGAAGCAGGATTTTTAACGAACGAGCAAGTTTTTTCCCTCACCGAACAACCCAAATCCCTTGCCGTCATTGGCTCTGGTCCCATCGGTTGCGAATTGGGTCAATCCTTCCATCGCCTCGGCACAGAAGTCACCCTCTTCGCCAGTCGCGATCGCCTGATGCCCAAAGAAGACCCCGATGCCGCCGCAGTAATTGAACAACAATTTGTGCGGGAAGGCTTAAAAATCCTCAAAAAAGCCCGTCTCAAACGAGTCGAAGTGATCAAAGGCAAAAAACACCTCTTCACAGAAAACGATTCCCAAGCAGCGGCGATCGTCGATGAGATTTTAGTAGCAACAGGCCGCACCCCTAATGTAAACTCCCTAAACCTAAAAGCCGCCGGAGTAGACTATGACAAAAAAGGCATCCACGTTAACGACAAACTACAAACCACCAACAGCAATATTTTTGCCTGTGGCGACGTGATCGGCGGCTACCAATTTACCCACGTAGCAGGCTACGAAGCCGTTACCGTACTGCAAAACGCCCTTAACCCATTACCCATTTTTCTGAAAAATATCGATTACCGCGTCATTCCCTGGGCAACCTTTACCGATCCTGAAGTGGCGCGGGTCGGCATGAGCGAAGAACAAGCCCGCAAACGTTATGCCGACGTACTTGTGCTCAAATTACCCTTTGCCGAAGTTGACCGCGCTCAGGCTGAAGATGCAACAGTCGGTTTTAACAAAATTATTGTCCGTAAAAACGGTGAAATCCTCGGTGCACACATGGTTGGCAAAATGGCCGGAGAGTTGATCCAAGAAATCGTTTTAGCAATGGCGAATCGACTGCCAGTCTCCGCCCTCACAGGCATCCACATTTATCCGACCCTCACAGAAATCAACAGCAAAACAGGTTTACTACTCTCAAAAAAGAAATACGCAGAGAATGAAACATTGCAAAACTTTCTAACTAAATTCTTTGGTTTCTTACGTTCAATGTGACCCCTTAAAAAACATTAAAAAATTCCGAATCTAGTGACCTCCGAACAGCTTTAGCGATAAAAACATGAAGAAAAAATTGTACCTTACATGTACAATCTCTTGAGATACAAAGTAGACAACATCATCTTTCCCCTAATTCCAAAACTCGTATTTAGAGGAAAAATATTGCACATTAAAATTTTGCAATGGCGCTTTTAATTTTGCTAGTTCACTATCACTACCATGCACCTCTAAGCACACCAGTTCCGAAATTTCTAAGGCTTGATTTAAAATACCACCCGTATTTGCCAGATGAAACAATACCCCTTCTGCATCGCTATGGGCTTCTCGACATCTAACTTCAGAGCCATTAACGCTAAAGCCATAGTGCAGGCATTTTTGCTCTTTTTTCGTTTTTTCAACAAAACATTTACATAGCTCCAAGAAAGTGTCTAAGTTTTCTTGGGGGACATTGAAGTGAGGATAGACAGAACAAGTTGTGTCTGCTGTTGCCATTTAAAAGTTTCTCCTAAAAGGTATTTCCAATGTAAATAGCACCGTGATTTTTGAAATTGTATCATTCCAATTCCATGAAAGAATTCCGCCAAATCAATGACTTCCTACAAAGAATTTGCTTTTTTCTATGTACACTATAGTAATCGACCATAACTTATAAGATATTTTCGGCTAAACTCTTGAGTCTAATACACTGATCTTTAGTGATCACCAATTCGTTAAGAATTCATCATTGGAAAGCCAATATTATTATCTGTCAGTAAACTCTTCATTTACAAATTCGACAATATCAGACATCGGATTTATGAAATCTGAGGGTTCGGATAATTCTTTTGCAAGAAAAGCACGGTCAAAAAATTTCAACATACCCCTTTGCTGAGGGTTATTGATTTCATTATAAAAATTCACTGTCACAAAACAAATTAATGGAATTTGTGGCACATCATATGAAATTCCATATTTTTCTCGTACAGCACAGCCTTGATCATTGGCAATTTCTAGTAACAATTTCCACTTGTAAGTCTGTGCGGCACGCTCACGCATGGAAGTTTTTAGCGATAGGATAATGCATTTTCTTAGATTTTTTTTATTGAATTTATCGCTGTGATACGAATAGATAATCAAATCACAATCTGGCTTTTGTGTATCGGTATCCCCAATGTTGATGATTGAAATTTCGTCAAAACCCTTCACCTGTTTGGGTTTACTCGTAATAAAAATATCCTCTTTAATATTTCCAACTATTTTGTTCTGTAAAAAAAGATAAATTATTGAACGAGGAAATATATTACCAACAACAGACTTGACTGTTTGATCGACATTTTTGATTTTTCC
This sequence comes from [Limnothrix rosea] IAM M-220, assembly GCF_001904615.1. Lineage (NCBI taxonomy): Bacteria > Bacillati > Cyanobacteriota > Cyanophyceae > Chroococcales > Geminocystaceae > Picosynechococcus > [Limnothrix rosea] IAM M-220. The sequence goes on along the minus strand of NZ_MRBY01000006.1, from coordinate 110,301 downwards.
TTGCTTTTTACGCTCTTGTATAATTTGTCGAACCTCAGTTTCAGATTCTCTAAGAATTTGATAAACCTTATTAAATGCAAATACATAAGATTTGGGTATCTTCTCTTTTAGAAGAAGATCTATTCGTTGCAAGACTGGAGGCATATAGTATGCTGTTTGGATGTCTTTAAGATTCTTTTCTTCCGTAGAACTAAGTTGGTACGACATTTTTTAAAAGAGACTAAGTTGCTTAATAACTTGTTGAGGTGAAATCAAAATATTGTTTGTCAAACTGTCTAGTACCGACTTGCCAACTTCTTCCACAATTAGAGGGACAACTGCATTACCAAATTGGCGATAAGCTTGGTTGTCAGAAACTGGAATAATAAAATTCTCGGGAAAGCCCATTAACCTAGCACATTCTCTGGGGGTGAGTCTGCGAGGATTCTTACCTTCTTGAGGAACCAAAATTTCCGAACCATCTTTATAATATCTTGCACTCAATGTTCTAGTAATTCCTTCAAAGTCCATTAAACCAAATCCGAAACCATTACCTTTTGCTCTATGTTTTGCGGCATAATTTTGCAAATATGACCATAGTTTGTCGCTAAGGGTATATTTTTGGGGAACGTTCTGTTCTAAAATTACTTTAGCTTTCGGCTTTTGATCTTCAATATGTGGGAAAGTGAATTCTACTGGTTCACGAAATCCAACAATAAAAATTCTTTTTCTATTCTGGGGGACAACAGTTCTTGCATCAATTACTTGGTAATAAAGCTGATATCCTAGCTCTTGGAAAAGGGTTTCTCTAATAATTTTAAAAGTTTTTCCTTTGTTATGATTCTGTAGATTTTTGACATTTTCAAGAATAAAAGCAGATGGTCGCTTCGCTTTTATAATACGAACAATATCGAAAAATAAAGTCCCTTGAGTTGGGTGATCAAATCCATGTTTATTACCAAGAGCATTGTATTTAGTGACTCCGGCAATACTAAAAGGCTGGCAAGGAAAACCACCTACTAAAATATCGTGGTCTGGGATCTCTAATTCGTGAATTTGTGTGATGTCACCATGGGGCTGTTCCCCAAAATTTGCGAAGTAAGTTTGTTGAGAGAATTTATTCCATTCTGAAGAAAAAACACATTGGCAACCAAGATTATCAAGTGCTAGTCTAAAGCCACCAATGCCAGCGAATAAATCTATGAATTTGTAGGGATTTACTGAGGTCACGGTATGGGGTAATAAGGCTTTCTATTTGAGTTCAAATAAGTCTAGAAAAAATAGCAGCAGTTCGAGGTTATTGGAACCGGTCAAGTAATGTTTGTAGGCCTCCTTGGTAAGCATCACCAATTGCGTTCAGTCGCCATTCACTGTTTTCGCGGGCAACATTTGCCATAATTAATGCGGTTTCTGTGGAGAATTGTTGTTGGAGTGAGTAGCGCAGTACTTCTTTTTTTGTTTCGACGTCTACTAGACGGACAAAGGCGTTTTGGACGGAGCCAAAGTTTTGTTTACGTTCTTCTCCTTCGTAGATAGATACGGCGATCGCAATTTGAACGACATCTGCGGGAATTTTCCGAAAATCAATGATTAAAACTTCGTCATCGCCTTCTCCTGCGCCGGTACGATTGTCGCCCATCAGTTTGACGGATTTGTCGGGATCGGGACTGGTCAAGTTATTGTAAAAAATGAAATGCTGATCGGATATGAGCTTACCGTTCGTTCCCAGCATGAATACTGAGGCATCAAGGTCAAAGTCCATACCGCCCTGTTGTTTGATGTCCCAGCCTAGACCGATAAAGCCGGCGTTGAGGCTCGGGGCAGCTTTTTTGAGGGAGATTCCTTGTCCTTTTTTTAGATTAATGCTCATTTTTGGTGGATAAAAATTCGATGAATGTTTCTGACATTGTTAAGGCTCTACCGCCTGGTCTCATTATTGATCATTCTTTGGCGGATGATCCTGATATTTCGGGAGTTGCTGCGGTGGATGAGGCGATCGCCACCGAGATGAGCTATATCGAAGGGGGCAAATTTGCGGCAATGGTGGGCACGACTGGGGCTAAGGCTTTGGTGCTGCCGAACGATAAAGATTTACAACAACAGGCTGCGGAACGAGGTATTGCTTGGGTTAGTACGAAAGCGCCGAGATTATTATTTGCGGCTGTCATTCAGATTTTTTATAAACCTTTTCGACCGGAACCCGGCATTCATCCCACTGCAATTATCGATCCCACTGCAACGGTTGGTGAGGATGTCTCCATTGGCGCTCATGTGGTGATTTATCCGAATGCGAAGATCGGCGATCGCTCCTGCATTATGGCGAACGCTGTAGTTTATCCCGATGTGGAAATTGGCGAAAACTGTTTACTCCATGCCAATTGCACAATTCATGAGCGAGTAAAAATTGGCAATAATTGCGTGATTCATAGTGGTGCGGTCATTGGCGCAGAAGGTTTTGGTTTTGTGCCGAGTCCGACGGGTTGGTTCAAGATGGAACAGTCGGGAATCGTAGTGCTGGAAGATGGCGTGGAAATTGGCTGCAATTCCGCGGTGGATCGTCCTGCTGTCGGTGAAACGCGCATTAAATCTGATACGAAGCTGGATAATTTAGTTCACGTTGCCCACGGTTGTGTCGTTGGTTCTAATTCTGCTTTGGCGGCTCAGGTGGGTTTGGCTGGCGGCGTAACCGTCGGTAATCGAGTCTTACTCGGTGGTCAGGTGGGTGTTGCAAATGAAGCGGTGATTGGTGATGGGGCGATCGCCACAGCTCAGACAGGCATTAACAATAAAGTTGCAGCGGGGGAAATTGTTTCAGGAAGTCCAGCGGTTCCCAATGCCGTTTATCTTAAAGCTTCGGCTATTTATAAACGTTTGCCTGAAATGTACAAAGCCTTTCGCAAATTAACGAAATAGGGATGTAGGGGCGTTTCGGGAAACGCCCTTTTTCGATCTTTGAAACACTGTTACAAGACCGAACTTTCTGCAGGGGCAATGCGAAATTCTTGATCTCGCGCAAGGAGGTTGGCGATCGCCCCATCCAGCAAACTATGACCTTCCTCTACCGAATCAATACGGGCTAATTTATCGCGCAGTTCCGCCGCACCGGGAAAACCCTTGCAATACCAAGTCAGATGTTTGCGAGACTGAAAAATCCCCTTTTGACCTTTGTATTCCCACAATCCATCGAGATGTTCTTTCGCACATTGCATCATTTCAATGGCCGTCGGTTGCGGTAATTTTTCGCCAGTCCGTAAAAAATGGTCAATTTCCCCCACCAAAAATGGATAACCCAACGTCCCCCGCGAACACATCACCCCATCAGCCCCCGTTTCCTGAAGACAGGCGATCGCCCCATCCACCGAGAAAATATCGCCATTGGCAATCACCGGAATCATCAGCGCTTCTTTTACCTTGCGAATCCATTCCCATTTCGCCGTGCCCTTATAACCCTGTTCCCGCGTCCGACCATGCACCGTCAACATCATCGCCCCCGCATCCTCCAGCCGCCGCGCAAAATCGAGGATTGTAATCTCATCATCCTTCCAACCGATGCGCGTCTTCACTGTTACTGGAATATCCACCGCCTCAACAACCGCCTTCACAATCTCAACAGCCACTGCCGGTTGACGCAATAACGAACTACCGCCCCCTTTTTTCGTGATTTTATTGACCGGACAACCCATATTAATATCAATAGTTTGCGCCCCTTCTGCCACAGCCTTTTGCGCCGCCTCCCCCATAAAATCTGGCCGACAATCAAATAACTGAATACTCACCGGATGTTCATCTTTATCCAGTTCCATCAGCCGGGGCAACTCCGCCAAATGATGAATTTCCTTAGCATTGACCATTTCCGTATACATCATCGACTGGGGCGCATACCGACGCACCAACCGCCGAAATACCAGATCCGTCACCCCCGACAAAGGCGCTTGCAACACCCTACTAGTGAAGGTGACATTGCCAATCTGGAGCGGCGATCGCCAAAACTCTAATTCCGCTTGAGTTATCCGCATGAACCTTGAAAAGATAGATACATCATATCCATGAAATGAAATGAAATTAAATCAAATCACTTTGAAAATTAGTCCCCATAAAAGGCGAACTCGAAAACTCACTCGCACTGACAGGATAACTAAAGAGATAGCCCTGCATCCCATCACAACCATGTTTTTTAAGAAAATCTAGCTCCTCCTGACTTTCCACACCTTCCGCAATAACCTTTAGACCGAGGCGGTGAGCCATCGTAATAATCGCCGTAATAATGGCTGAATTAGCCTTATTCGTATGAATATTTTTCACAAAAGAACGATCAATTTTTAAAACATCAAAGGGGAATTGTTGCAGATAGCTCAACGAAGAATAACCTGTGCCAAAATCATCAATAGCAATAGAAACCCCAAGGGTTTTAAGGGCTTTTAAACGACGAATTGCCACCTCAGCATTTTGCACCAAAGTACTTTCAGTCAGCTCTAACTGTAAATCTTGAGGTTCGATATTATTGTCAATTAAAATACGGCTCAGACGTTGGTGGAGATTAAGCTGATTAAACTGACGTGCCGATAGATTAACAGACATCTGAAAATCCTTAAGACCATTTTGCTGCCAAATTTTTAACTGCTGGCAAGCTTTATTAAGAACAAATTCTCCAACTTCTTCAATGACACCAATTTCTTCCGCTAAAGCAATAAACGTATCGGGTGAAACAGCACCCCGCTCTGGGTGATACCAACGCAATAAAGCCTCAGCACCTGTGATTTTGCCATTTTGAAAATCCATTTTTGGTTGGTAATGAACTTTAATCTCTTTACGCCGAATCGCATAACGAAGATCAGTTTCTAGGGAAACAAGATTAGATTTGCCAACATTAAAAGCTGCCGTAAATAGCTGATATTGATTACCCCCTTTCTGGCGGGATTGCAACATTGCTTTATTAGCATTTTGCAACAGGTCGCTAATATCTAAATCATCCCTTGGATAAATGGCAACACCGATACTCATGCCCACAAAAATCTTTTGTTCTTCTAAGGAAAAAGGCTCCTTAAAGCCATCGATTACAGTTTGGGCAAAATTCAAGATTGATTGCTTACTTTCAACGGCATTTAAAATTAAACAAAAATCATCGCCACTGAGTCGAACGATAACGCCCTTGGAACCCATAATCTCTTTGAGCCGCTGGGCGATCGCCTGAAACAATGTCGTGGCCGACTCATAGCCTAACGTCGCGATGACCCGCTGAAACCGATCTAAACCAATACAAAACACCGGCACCATATAGAGCTGCTGGGGAGAGCCCGGAACTCGATTTTTTGAAGCCTTAAGACTACTTTGTACAATCTGATGAAATAAATCCCGTAAAGCCAACTGGGTGGGAAGATTAGTCAGAGCATCATGATTAGTGAGTTGGTTCAGTTGCGAATCAACCTGCGGCGCTGCTTCACCCGCATAACGCTGCTTCAAAGACGAATATTTCGTTAAACGGGCAGATATTGCCCCCAACAATTCATTCTTTGTAAAAGGTTTCGTTAAATAATCATCAGCTCCTAGCTGCATCCCCTGACGCATGAACTGCTTTTCAGCCTTTGCCGTGAGAAAAATAAATGGAATTGCCTCAGTTTCTTGATTACATTGCAACAATTCTAAAACTTGATAGCCATTGAGCTGGGGCATCATAATGTCACAAACAATCAGATCCGGCTGTTTTTCCTGCGCCAACTTAGTGCCACTGTTACCATCGCCAGCCTCCATTACCTTGTAGCCTTCCTGAATCAAGATTTTCCGGACAAGCTTACGGACGATGTCATCGTCTTCAATAATGAGAATAGTGGTCATAGGAAGAGAGAGTTAAGGTTGACTGACGGTAGAAAAAATCAAATTATCAATGGTAAATACAACGATTTGCTAAGGACGACGCAACTGTGGGGCAGACTTTGGGGCATGGCGGCTCTCAAAGGCTTCATAGGCTCCAACAATTTTTTGCACAAGGGGATGGCGAACCACATCAGCTTCCGTTAGATAACAAAATCCAATGCCTTCGACAGATTTCAGGATATTACTACTGGTAACTAATCCTGATGCTTGGTGTGTCGGTAGATCTGTCTGGGTAATATCTCCTGTCACTACCATTTTAGAGCCGAACCCTAAGCGTGTCAGTACCATTTTTAGCTGGGCGGGCGTTGTGTTTTGTGCTTCATCGACAATCACAAAGGAGTTGCTTAGGGTTCGGCCACGCATGTAGGCAAGGGGGGCAATTTCGATGCGTCCTTTTTCCATTAGCTCTGGTAGTTTTAGGGGATCAATAAATTGATATAGGGCATCATAGAGCGGTCGGAGAAAAGGATTAACTTTTTGTTGGAGATCACCGGGTAAAAAGCCGAGTCTTTCGCCTGCTTCCACGGCTGGTCTTGTTAAAATTAAGCGTTCTACGTCATCGTTTAATAATGCTTGTACGGCAAGGACAGCGGCAAGAAATGTTTTCCCTGTGCCGGCTGGGCCAATGCCGAAGGTGATGTCGTGTTTTTGGATGGCTTTAATGTATTGTCTCTGGCGAAAGGTTTTTGCTCGAATAAATTCGCCACGGCGAGTTTTGGCAAGGGTATGCTGTTGCAGGTCGCGATATTCGTCTTGTTTATTGGTATCGATCGCCTGAAAGGCAGTCAAAATGTCTGGTTGGGAAATAGCCTGACCCACTTCCCAATAGGGTTGTAGAAATGAGATAGCGCGAAAGCAACGTTTAACGGCTTTTTCTTGGCCGCGGATATCGAGCGATTGGCCTCTAAGTACAACTTTTGTGCCTGTATGGCGTGAAAGTAGGGCAAGGTTTTCTTCTTTGCTGCCAGATAAGGCGATCGCACTTTCTAAACTCGGTAATTGTAAATTTTGCGAGACGTCGCTCATAGAAAATTTTAAATAGGCTGAAGTCAGACTAAGGGAATGTTAAAGGTCATAGTCGTTCATTTTGGCACATTTCTCTATAGGCTTGGCGGAAAGCAGGAAACGCAACAGCGTTATGGGTTTATTTCGCTACTTCTTAGGCGATCGCCCCAGCAGTGTAAATGCTATGGTTCTGGCTCAGATTTCACATCAAATACATAGCCCACACCCCGAACCGTCTTAATGGTAGCTTGCTGGTGGGGAGTGCTTTCTAGCTTACGGCGGATTTGACCAATATGGACATCAACAACTCGCTGATCTCCGACATAGTCATAACCCCAAACCTCTTGGATAAGCTCCGAACGTCGCCATACTTTATTGGCATTTTTTGCCAGAAAATGAAGTAAATCAAATTCTAGAGCCGTTAAATGAACTTCATCATTACTCACCTTCACTTGGCGGCGTACCGGATCAATTGTCAAATTAGCAAAATTGAGCGTATCAGAATTATTCTGAGCTGTCGGGGCAATGCGTTGACGTCGCAGAATTGCGCCCACTCGATGTTCTAATTCTAAAATGTCGAAGGGCTTGGTCAAATAATCATCAGCCCCCTGGGAAAAACCGCGAATTTTGTCAGATGCATCCGTTCGACTTGTCAACATTAAAATATAAACATCCTGATGCTCCTGCATTTGCGCACAGAGGGCATAGCCTAAAATATCAGGTAAATTCACATCGAGGATCACAAGATCTGGTTTGAAGGTCTGAAATGTTGCCCAGGCTGACTTTCCGTCCGCCGCCGACTCCATTTCATAATTTTTTTGACTAAGGAAACGTACAATCAAATTTAGGATTGCGGGGTCATCGTCGACAACTAGGATTCTGGCAGCAGCCATAGACTCTTATCAGGTTTCTGAAAAACAAATATGAAGGTTTGAATAATTCTAGTGTACGACGAGATTCTTAATGGGCAACATTTTGTTTAAAGTCATCAAAAAGACTGGCGGGGACTCCTTGATATTTTGATAAGGAAGAATGGCTTTTTATGGCTAAATCTATATTTCTTACGGGAGATTAATGGAAAGCGGTTCAAAAAATGGACATAATAGGTAATTAATTAACAAAATTTGACCACTACTCACGGTTTCGAGAAGCTGGATAGACCACTTTTCGCATGCTCACAGGAGGAGGAGAATGAGCGAACAAAATCCCTATAAAACCCTTGGGCTTGCAGAGTCTGCGACCTTTGATGAAATCCAAGCTGCCAAACAAAAGCTCAGCAAGGAAAATCAGGGAGATACGACGGTTGTAGAACAGCTTGAAGCTGCCTATGACGCGATCATTATGGATCGCCTCCGTCAACGCCAACAGGGAACGTTGGATGTGCCTGACCAAATTCGTTTTGCGGAGTCCCAAAAGAAGGTGATGGATCGCCCTAAGGGGATTGAGACTTCGTCGCTACCTAGCTGGATTACAGATTTAAAAGATACGCCTGAGCCTCAAGAGTTAAATCTTGCTTTTGGGGTTAATGGCGCGATCGCCCTTGGTAGTCTAGTGCTAAGTGCTAGTCTAGCCTCAACTATTTTGACTGTGCTGCTGATTGTGAATGTGTATTTGCTTTATCGCAAGGAAAATCGTTTTGGGCGATCGCTACTGATTGGGATTGTCAGTCTTGCGGGTGGTGTGGCGATTGGTAGCGTTTTAAATGCGTTAATTGCTTCCCAAGGTGCTAGTTTGGCGATCGCCCCAGAACAAATTGTCTTGATTAGTTGCTGCATTACTAACGGATTGAGCACTAGCTTTTTGAGGTAAAAAGCAAGATCACCTAGCGACAACTAAACCATAAAAAATAAGGGGTTGATCTTGGTCAACTCCTTAAAATATACAGACTTCACCTTGAGAGGTCTCTTCGCCAGATGTGGCTGTATTTTTGGGATTCTCTAATTTTTTTGTCTTTTAAGGTTCTATTTTTTCGTGACTTCTTACCTTATCTGTGATGCGGCGCAGCACACCGTTGATAAAGCGATGGCCATCTTCGTCAGAATATCGTTTTGCTAATTCCACAGCTTCATTGATGGCCACTTTGTAGGGCACATCGAGAAACATAATCTCAGTGACGGCAATGCGCAAGATATCGCGATCAATACGCGGCAGACGGTGATACTGCCAATCGACAAGGGAATCCGAAACGATATTCTGTATTTCTTCGTGACGACGGCGGACAGTCCCAATTAGATCAATGGCGTAGGTTCGTACTTCGCTTTGTTTGGTTAATTGTAAAAACTCAGGTAATTCCACCACATGACCAAGACGGTTAATGGCTTTGCGGGTTAAGTCTAAAGAATCTTGTGCCATTGTGCGGGCACTTTGAAGGCTAATCGCTTGGGTTTCGCTTTTTAGGAGTTTGTCTTCAGCACGAGTCACCTCACTAGCTGCTGCTTCTAAAATGTCGTTAATTTCGCCGCTCAGGGTACGCACCGCTGCCAACATGAGTTGGTCTAATTCTAGTTTTTCTAGTTTTTCTGCCTTACCTTTAACTTGACTCAGGCTCAGAAGAGCAATTTCGCGGGCAACGCTTCGGGGTTGTTTTCTAGCAGGCATAGGGAATCAAAACCTAAATATTACGATATTTTGGTGAATGCTCCAAGAAAGTATTCTGGGCTGGAGCTACTCTATCTTTCTTCTTCTGCTGAGACCATGTTTAAGGGCATTTCCAATTCTTCTGTCTCTTCAACGGCCACGGCCTTTTTGCGACGGGGAAGGTTGATCGGAATGCCATTGCGGAGCGATCGCCGCTCTAGTTCTTTTTCATCGGGGCTCACAATCCCACCAGAAATCAGGACTTTGAAAGCATCTTCGATGGACATTGAAATATTGATCACCTCATCTTCCGGCACCATGGCGTACCAGCCGGAGGTCGGGTTCGGCGTTGTTGGGATAAAAACGCTGAGGAGAGCTTGGGTCACTTGGGACTGCATTTGCGGACTGACTGATCCTGTGACAAAGCCCAGTGTCCACACGCCTTTACGGGGATATTCCACCATGACAACGCGACGAAAACGACTCTGGGAATCCTTGAGTAACGTTTCAAGGATTTGCTTCAGGGTTTTATAGATTGCGCCGGCGAGGGGAATACCCTGTAGAATCTGCTCTCCTAAGTCCAATAGCCAACGACCTGCAATATTTCGTGCCATTAGACCAATGACCAAGATGAAAGTCAGGGGCACGGTAATGCCCACAGAAATGTTTAATGCATTGGTCAAAATTGGGTCTAGGCCGTCAAAGGGGTTGATTTGTTTGGGGATTTGCGTCAAAAAGTTGATCACCCAAGCCGCAATGGTAATGGTCAACCAAATCGTTGTCGCCAAGGGAATGACAACTAACAATCCCGCAATCAAGTCGTTTTTAAGATCTTGCTTTAGACGTTCTAGCACGGTGGTTCGCTGAGGATGAGGGGAATAAGAGGAGAGTCGTTAGGGCTGAAACAAGGGGCGATCGCCTAGGGTTGCTGCCAAATGGTAGCCGGAGGTAACAAAATATTAAGCGACCGTTGACGTATCCTATTTTACTGGATTCTTTTAGCTTCGGGGGGCATTGGGGATTGACCTTAAGAATTTTGCCAAGGATTAACCGTCGCCCTATCAGTGGACAGACAGTGCTGCCGAGTCAATTTAACCCTCTTCGTCGGGGCTGGTTGGCGGCTCCGTTTCGCCTAAGGCATGTGTCGGTTGTGCCTCTGGAGTCATGTCATAGTCTAACTCGCGGCGCTCAACATTCCGGGAGCTACCTGCCAAACTCGCTTGTACACCAACCCAACCTAAAAGGATATAGCCAACCCCTAGTAATAAACTGCGTAGACCAATTTGTAAGGCTTCTTTTAAGACGCGATTTTCAGCCTGTTGCTGTTGTTCGTCCCGGCGTTTTTCCACTTCATCTCGTAATTCTTCGAGACGGGCATTCAGGGCATTGGGATCATTGGCAAATCGTTGATAGTTTAAAAGTTCTTGCCGTTGGGCTTCCACTGCACCCAGCTGGTCGGCGGGAACCTGTCCACTGGCGATCGCCTCATCGATGGCACGAATTTGTTCATCCAGTTGTTGCTTCGCTTCAGGGCTTTGGGATAACGCCTGCAACTGACCGAATTGCGCTTGCACCTGCTGTTCCTGCTGTTGCGTTTGCTCCTCAATTTGGGAGATGGCCTGGTCTCGAATTTCTTGGAGATTATCAAGGTGTAAAGGCACAAGTAAAAAGAAAATCACCCCTAAAACCAAGGACAAAATTAAACTCAAAAAGCGAATATCAGAAAAAGCTGGCTTAATCGTTTTTCCTTTACCAGTGCTGGACTCGACCCAAACACTCAGCAGTAATGCCACAATCCCGATCATCGGCGTTAGGCCACGATCAACTAATTGACTAGTAAAACTAATTTGCCATGCATCCTCCAATGGCATTAGCGGAAAAGCGGCGAGGGCATAATCCACAAGCGCAGAGATAATGAGAACACCCCCAAGAATCTTGAGGCTGAGGGCAGTAAACCGGGCAAGGCGAGTACTATTCATACTTTATGTATCAGTGGATGTCGGTTTTAGGAGGTCAAACCTAGAATGTAATGTAATAAAGCTATTCTAGGCGGCATAATTCGCCTTCTGTAAAGTTTATGACAAAATTCCTAGAAATCTTGGATGACAAGTCTGAATTAGTGAAACGGGCTTTAAAACTTTCTGTGGGACGTATTGAAGAGGCGATCGCCAAACGCGGTAGATGTAGTATCGCCCTTGCCGGCGGCAGCACTCCGAAACCTCTATACGAAAAACTCGCAAGCCAAAACCTCGATTGGGAAAAAGTCTTTATTTTCTGGGGGGATGAACGCTATGTCCCCGCTGACCACCCCGATAGCAACGAAAAGATGGCACGGGAAGCATGGCTAAATAACTGTGCTATTCCAGCTAAAAATATTTTGCCCATTCCCACAGGAACAGAGCCTGCAACCGATGCGGCGACTTATGAACAGACTTTAAAAGCATACTTTGGGGACAAGCCAGCACAGTTCGATTTGATTTTGCTCGGTATGGGTGATGACGGCCACACAGCTTCTCTATTCCCTCAAACTGCTGCCCTAGATGCCGGCGATCGCCTAGTGACAGTCGGGCAAAAAGATCAAGACCCTCGCATTACCCTCACCATTCCAGTCATTAACGCAGCCCATAACATCATTTTTCTTGTGGCAGGCGCAAATAAACAGCCCGCTTTGCAAAAGGTTTTCCACGAAGATTGCGACCCCAAAGACTATCCCAGTAAATTTATTCAGCCAAAGGACGGACGGTTGTGGTGGCTACTAGACGCAGAAGCCGGCGCGAAATTATCTCCAGACGGCGCAATCTACGCCATGAAATCAAAATAATAGTTCTACAATAAAAAGCGTCAAACTCAAAAATCAAGAATTACCATACAATTCGCAAATCTTGAGTTGTTGCTGATTGTTTATCCCTTGAAAACGTCGTTATGGTCACTTGTCCCAACTGTAATCACCAAAATCCTGATGGCGCAGTCCAATGTGAAGCCTGTTACACTCCCCTTTTAGCAGAACAACCTACACCTACAGCTGGCAGCACTTGTCCCCAATGCTCAGCAACCGTTCAACAGGACGCGACCTTTTGTGGACAATGTGGTTTTAATTTAAAAGCGAATCTTTCGGCAGCCCCTCCTAATGCCGGCGATATTCCAGCAACCCAAGTCCCCGATGTCTTTGTAGAAGCAACAGCCCTAGACTCCGATGAGGACGAAACTGAAGTCACCTTACAAATGATGCCAACAGTGGCCACCGCCAATGCCGAAGCCTCGCCGCAAGCCGTCGGAACAGCGACAAAAATTCAAACTTCTCCGGTAGCGAGCTTAACCCATGTTCAAACAAATATTCCCCTCGATATTCCCGGTGGATTAAATGTGGTGCATATTGGCAAACCCAATGATGTCGTACCACCGGATATTGATATTTCAGGCTTTCCCCATTCTGAGGTTGTGTCACGCGTCCATGCAGATCTGCGCATCGAAAACGGTATTTACTTTATTGAGGATACGGGCAGCTCTAACGGAACCTATGTGAACCATGCTCCCTTGCCTGCTGGAAATCGTCACCGTCTGCGTGCCGGCGATCGCATTGCCTTCGGAAAAGGTGACAAAGTAACCTTTCTCTTTCAAATGAACGAAAATTAGTTGCGGTTAAAGCAATGAATGTGATGCCATAAAAGAAGAGAGCTTAGCCAAAAATAATTGGTTGAGCCCTCTTTTTTCGTGATGCAGATGTGATTTGTTAGGGATACGCAAAATCCTCTTGCAGGCTAGTCTGCAAGCATGGCGCTGGTATCTAAGGCAACATCATTAACGCCAGCAGAACTGAGCAGAGCCTCCCATTGTTCCATAATTTGCTCTGAAGCAGTGCCACTAATAAATCCCTCTTCTAGCTTGGCGATCGCGTCGTACCAAATTTGTTCATTAATGTAAGCATTGGCGACTTCCTGAGCTGAAGAGCTTGTTTCTAAATCTTCAACTAATGATGCCGTTGGAGGGACGCGGCGAATCCAACCGTGGGTAAAGAGGGTTTCCGATAGTGTGAAGTCTTGGGTAAATCCTTCCAATAACCATAGATAATCTTTCCCTTCTTCGAGTGCCGCTAAACCAGCATGTTTAGGTAAGTCGATACGTAGAAGCTGGCCGGTCAGTTCTACAGCAAATCTCGCTCGATAAACTTCGTTGCCTTCGTCATCTAGAAGTAAAAATTCTAAGGTATCAACGTTCGCTTGTTCCGCATAGTCTGCCACGTAAACAAGGATGCTTGGATAGGCAGCTGTGGTGACACCAAAGTTGTTATTTTGGGGAACCAACGGAATGAATTTCGGGTTTGCGATGGCCTCGGCACCAGAGCGTGTGCCACCTTGGGATAAATTGCCGGGAGATTGCAATCCAAAGGGAGGTTGGTACTTCTGGCTTTCCCAGACTTTAGGGATGTTCTGGGCAGAAGCATTTACCACGGTGGTACACAGGGCGATCGCCGCCAACCCTGAGGCCGTCAGTAAAGTCTTGATCGCACGGGTGAAATGGAAATTTTGGTTACTCATGGTAAGTCGTGAAAGTAGTGCAGCGAGCCTGATTATTGTGATTCTATTATGCCCGCTTTTCTTTGGAAGTCCAGCCAGTTTTTGTGAACAATTGATGTTGATTCTGTGGTGGATTCAGTCGATGGTTCATCTTGCCAATACATAAATTCAACCAAAGCGCTATTGATTAAACCTTGGGTAAGGTAAAGTTCAATCTTGTCGGGGGTTGCTAACGCCTGAATCGAGTTTTTAAGGGATTCTTCAACTGCAATACGTTCAATTTTTTGATTAATGACAATGTCTTTGGTGCGATCGCCGTAATCACAAATCAACGTCAGTTGCCAATTTTGTACAGAGCCGACTGTCATGGGCGAAACTGCTAAATTTGGAGATGGTTGCACCGACATCAAATCCATTCCTCCATCCGAGTCTTCGGCATTACTTTGACTTAACCGATAGTCCCAAAAATAAAGTTCTCGTGCATTTTCATCTGTAACGCTGATTTGTAAATTTTCAGCTTGATGATTTTCCAAACGCCAAAACATACGTGGGTATTCTGCGATGACTTGCTGACTTGCACCACTGGGGACGAAGTCAAAATCCTCAACATTCGTCAGACAAGCAGCAGAGGCGGGAGCACTCATCGCGCCAAGCATCGTTAGCACACCCACAAAAGATGTGATGGGCCAAAAACGCTTCAGGGGATTTGAGAGAGAAATGTTGTGTAAAAAAGAATTATTCATGCTCGAAAGTTTGATGTGCCAATGGCATTACTTTTTAAAGATGGTGAAAATGACAAAAAAGTTTCCAGCTTTTCAAAAGCTATCGAATATCGTCAGTCTTTTAAATCACTAATTTATTTGATTAGTATGATTAATTGACTAACGGGCGATCGCCCTGTTATTTACCCTGTTTTCCAGATGAAATGCCCTAAATCCTGATAAGTTCGGCGCTTTTCACTAGTTTTTTTGTCTATTTCTAATTTAAAGACACCTAAGCAAATCCTAGAACTGTTTCACGAAGGGAGTTGTCACGAGCGGAACAACGATATACTAAATCGGTAACGTAAATTTTCTAAAAACCATTGTTTCTGGTATCAATTGTCGGAACTCAATGAGCAGGATAGATAAACCGATATGAACTCAGGAATCGACCTCCAAGGTAGCTTTATTGAAACGCTGCAATCTTTGGGACTTTCCCACGAAATCGCCAAAACGATTTGGTTGCCATTACCGTTGTTGCTGATGATTATTGGCGCGACTGTCGGCGTACTCGTCGTTGTCTGGCTAGAAAGAAAAGTTTCCGCCGCCGCTCAGCAACGTGTAGGCCCCGAATATGCAGGGCCATTGGGTGTACTCCAGCCAGTCGCCGATGGACTGAAATTAGTATTTAAAGAAGATGTTGTTCCCGCTAAAACCGATCCTTGGCTATTTACCCTCGGCCCGGCATTGGTCGTAATTCCGGTCTTTCTGTCCTATCTCATCGTTCCCTTTGGACAAAATCTGGTGATTACTGACTTAAATGTCGGTATTTTTCTGTGGATTTCTTTATCAAGCATTGCACCCATTGGCTTGTTAATGTCTGGTTATGCTTCGAACAATAAGTATTCGCTTCTCGGTGGTTTGCGAGCAGCTGCCCAATCAATTAGCTACGAAATTCCTTTGGCTTTAGCTGTATTGGCGATCGCCATGATGTCGAACAGTCTCAGCACCATTGACATCGTTGAACAACAATCCGGTTACGGCATCCTTGGCTGGAATATCTGGCGTCAACCCATTGGCTTCCTGATTTTCTGGATTGCAGCCCTAGCAGAATGTGAACGCCTCCCCTTTGACTTACCCGAAGCAGAGGAAGAACTAGTTGCAGGTTACCAAACAGAATATGCAGGCATGAAATTTGGCCTGTTTTACGTTGGTTCCTACGTTAACCTCGTGCTCTCTGCCCTCATTGTTTCGATTTTGTATCTTGGCGGCTGGGAATTTCCAGTGCCTTTAGATCGTCTCGCCGATTGGTTGGGCGTTTCTCCCGACACAGGCTGGTTACAGGTGATCACCGCATCCCTCGGGATCATTATGACCTTGGTAAAAGCCTATGCCCTTGTCTTCATTGCCCTGCTTCTGCGTTGGACATTACCGCGAGTACGCATTGACCAACTATTAAACTTTGGCTGGAAATTTTTACTTCCCGTTGCCCTAGTGAATTTGTTGCTTACCGCAGCATTGAAACTGGCTTTCCCCGTTGCCTTTGGTGGCTAACCCACTCTGTTAACCGTTTAACTTGACCCCTTAAAACCCATGTTTAAAATCCTCAAACAAGTTGGTGACTACGCTAAAGAAGCTGCCCAAGCCGCTAAATATATTGGTCAGGGTCTTTCGGTAACGTTCGACCATATGCGTCGTCGTCCAGTCACAGTGCAGTACCCCTACGAAAAACTCATTCCTTCAGAGCGTTTTCGCGGCAGAATTCACTATGAATTTGATAAGTGTATTTCATGCGAAGTCTGTGTGCGGGTCTGTCCGATCAACCTTCCTGTGGTGGATTGGGAATTTAATAAGGCAGCGAAAAAGAAAATCCTCAAGCACTACAGCATTGATTTTGGTGTCTGTATTTTCTGTGGTAACTGCGTTGAATACTGCCCCACGAATTGTCTGTCGATGACTGAAGAATACGAGCTTGCCACCTATGATCGCCACGAACTAAATTACGATAGTGTCGCTCTGGGTCGTTTACCCTATAAGGTTACCCAAGATCCAATGGTCACACCCATGCGTGAGCTGGCTTATTTGCCGAATGGCGTGATGGATCCCCATGATTTACCGGAAGGTTCCCAACGAGCAGGTGAGCATCCAGAGGATATTTTGGAACGGCTTAAGGCTGAGCAGGATAAAGAAACAGCTAAAACGGCTGATGCTGAATAGGTGGCGATCGCCCCTTAGTGGGCTTCGTTTCACACACTGATTTGATACAAGAGTTTATTGGTTAGGAGTTTAAGTAAAAAGTGAATTTAGCAGAAGGCGTTCAAATTGTTTCTTTCGTCATCTTGGCAGTGATGATGATTGTTTCTGCCCTAGGGGTGGTGCTCTTTGAGAATATTGTCTACTCCGCCTTCCTTTTGGGTGGTGTATTTATGAGTATTTCTGGATTTTATATCCTGTTAAATGCTGATTTTGTTGCTGCGGCGCAGGTGCTGATCTACGTGGGAGCGATTAATGTTTTGATCCTGTTTGCCATCATGCTGGTCAACAAGCAGGAAGATTATAGTACGATGCCCCGTCGCTGGGTACGTCAGGGAGCAACGGCTTTAGTCTGTCTTGGTTTATTTGCGCTCCTTGGCACAATGGTGTTAATTACTCCTTGGAAGTTATCGGCAATTTCTCCGGCGGCGGTGGGCAATTCTGTGGTGGCGATCGCCAAACATTTCTTTAGCGATTTTCTATTACCCTTTGAACTAGCATCAATATTGCTACTGATTGCCATGGTCGGTGCGATTATCCTTGCCCGCCGTGATATCATTCCGGAAATTTCCGAGACGGATGATGGCGGCAGCACTGGTTTACAACTCCCTGAACGTCCTCGCGAACTCGTTTCTGCGTCTAACAATTCTGACAAAAACTAGACCTTTTAGAATCCATGCAAATTCAACTCGAATATATTCTTGTCCTCGCAGCAGCTCTTTTTTGTATCGGTATCTATGGCTTGGTGACTAGTCGGAATGCTGTACGAGTCCTAATGTCCATTGAATTATTACTAAATTCTGTCAACTTGAACTTTATGGGGTTCTCAAATTTCCTCGATCCCGGTGAAATTAAAGGTCAGGTTTTTACGGTCTTCGTTTTGACTGTGGCAGCGGCAGAGGCGGCCGTTGGCCTCGCCATTATTCTCGCAATCTACCGTAATCGCAACACCATTGATATGGAGCAGTTTAATCTCCTCAAATGGTAAATCTCCCATAGTAAATCCCTGAAAAATAAAGGCGGCGATCGCCTTTCTCTCAAAACATATCTACTTAGTGAGTCTCCTAGGAGGCTCTTTTTTATTCCTCAGCCTCATTCATTAATAAGGTTAGCGAATAATAACACAGCGTACTAAAACTTAAACTAATCAATTGAAATCTTGAGATAACATTAAGAGCAACGTAAATCACACGACATTTTTGGCTTAGTTTATCTATCCTCGAAAATCGTAGAACCATAGACATATAAAGGAAATTTACATGGTTGCGACATTCTCCTCCACATCCACAAATCTGCCCCATGTGTGCGGGCAAGAGCAAGAAATTGCTGACATTGTGAACCACAACGAAACAATTTTTGTAGACCGTAGCGATCTCAATTTAGATCAAATTCAGGCCGGATTTGCCTGTGCGCTACACATGCACCAACCCACCATTCCCGCAGGGGAAAACGGGTCGCTTATTTGCAACCTCCAGCACATGATGGAAAATCCCCACGACGGGGACAACCATAACGCGACTGTTTTTGCGTGGTGTTATAGCCGTATGGGTGACTTTATTCCCGAACTTGTCGCAGCGGGTTGCAGCCCAAGGATTATGCTCGACTATTCCGGCAATTTGCTGTGGGGTTTAAAGCAGATGGGTCGTCATGATGTGATCGACAATCTGAAGAAAATCACCGTTGATAAGACTTATCAGCCTTACGTCGAATGGCTCGGTACGATGTGGAGTCACGCCGTCGCCACTTCAACGCCCATTCCTGATCTAAAGCTGCAAATTCAAGCTTGGCAACATTATTTCGCAGAGATTTTTGGTGTTGAAGCGCTTAAGCGTGTGAAAGGTTTTTCGCCGCCAGAAATGCACCTACCTAATCATCCCGATGCGCTCTATGAATATGTTAAAGCTCTTAAAGAATGTGGCTATCGCTGGCTTTTAGTCCAGGAAGCTTCGGTGGAGCACCTTGATGGTTCTGGTCTTACCCAAGACGAAAAATATGTGCCTAATCGTTTACTTGCCCGTAATTCCCGTGGCGAAGAAATTAGTATTACAGCGCTGATTAAAACCCAAGGTTCTGATACGAAACTTGTGGCGCAGATGCAACCTTACTATGAAGCGAAAAGCCGTGGCCGCCAACAACTAGGTGGTAAAGAAGTGCCTTGTCTTGTCAGCCAAATCGCCGACGGTGAAAATGGTGGCGTGATGATGAATGAGTTTCCCGGTGGTTACAATCCTGCTTGGCACGAGATTAAAAATGACAGCAGTGTTGTTGGTTTTAATGGCACTGAATACCTTGAGCTGCTTGATGCGGCTGGTATTACTGAAGCGGATTATCCGGTTTGTCAGGCCGTTGGTCAGTCTAAAATTTGGAATCTTGTTGATCCTACGTCTGCCACAACTGAAAAAGTGGAAGCGGCGATCGCCGACCTCAACGCCAACGACCACCAATTCCATATGGATGGCGCATCTTGGACTAACGATTTGAGTTGGGTGAAGGGCTATGAAAATGTCCTTGAGCCCATGAACGAACTGAGTGCCAAGTTCCACGAAAAGTATGATCGTCTGGTTGCAGAAGATCCAAGCGTCACCAAAACTGAAGCCTATCAACGCTCGTTGCTATATTTAATGCTTGTGGAAACTAGCTGTTTCCGTTACTGGGGACAGGGTACTTGGACTGATTATGCCCGCAAGCTCTACGCTGACGGCATGGCCAGCTTAGAGTAATCTGATCTGTCAGGATCTTAAATAATTTCCGTAGGGGCACTTCGCGAAGCGCCCTTTTTTAGTTAGCAGTTAAATTCAACCAATCTTTTCGAGGGTATCGATATTTTTCGTTGTCATGTCCTTGCAAGTACGCTTAATTAAACCCGTTAAAACTTTTCCGGGGCCAATTTCTACGGCTTCTGAAACATCAAGATCGTTGAGTGTATTCATAATTTCAAGCCAGCGCACAGAACCTGTCATTTGCTTTTCAAGGCGAGCCTTTAAGGCACTAGCATCCGTTTCTGGCTGTGGGTCAACATTAGACAAAACGGGAATTTTGGCATCTTGAAACTCAATATCGGCGAGTACTGTGTTGAATTGCTCTGATGCTTCTGCCATAAACGGTGAGTGGAATGCACCGGAAACATTGAGGGCGATCGCCCGTTTTGCTTTCACATTGTTCATCACCTCATCTACCGCCTCAGGCGTACCAGAAATCACCACCTGCTGTTCACTATTGTCATTCGCGAGGGTTACCCCATCAGTCGCTTCGATTTTTGCAGTGAGTTCTTCACGATTAAACTTCATCATTGCCGCCATTTTGCCACCAGAAGCTTGATCCATTAGCTGCGCACGCTTTTGAACCAGCTTAAGGCCGGCCGCAAAATCATAAACACCCGCCCCATAGAGAGCGACATATTCCCCAAGACTGTGACCCGCAACAAAATCAACATCACCAGCTTTTTCCCGGTACATATCACACAAAATAGCCTCGACAACGTACAAACAAGGCTGAGTATAAAGAGTGCGGGATAATTCCGTCTCGTCACCTTGGCATTTATCGAGAACAGACCATCCTAAAATGTTCTCTGCCTCAGCAAACCTTACCTTAGCAAGCGGATGCTCCACTAAATCTGCTCCCATGCCTACCGCCTGAGAACCCTGCCCCGGAAAAAGCCACGCAATCTTACCCATTACCTATCCTTCTGTTATGTAGTGTTTTCCAAAATTTGATTATATGAGACACCTGCAATTTAAGTGTTCCGAACAAAAGCGAAAAACAACAGAAATAGCGACTAATGCTTGATGAAATACTTTTTGATCAGAATATGCTAGATCAAAATTGTATTAAAGTGTGAAGACTTTACGGACTTTATTCATCTTTAAAGAAAACTTTTAGAACTCTGACAACTCGTTTGTCGCAACTTAGTTCAAGGAATGTTTTTACTATTGCAAATGTTAGAAACAATTAAAGTGAAAAAGGAAGCATGACACTATCCTATCCAGTAGGAGTGAAACATAAAAGTTTTTGTGTTTACATAATCTATTAAGCAAAACACATCTATGATCTGCAAGAAAACTAGCCTGTCAACAGATTTTTGGCTAAAGGCAACTCGCATCCATAAAATCAATATTTTGAGCTTGTTCGTACAATGATTGCATTTATCTTAAATCTAATGCAGAATTAACTTGGTTTATATGAATATGACAACTTTGCATCATTAATATGAAAATAGCTGTATTTGTTTAACCCCATTGCGATATAAGAAATTCTTTCTCTGCGCTAGGTAAACTATCTTCAAAGATATTTGAAGCGCCAATCACTGCATCAAAACCTTCGACAACACGTAATTTTTTCTGCCTAAGTATTCACCATGAAGCCACAAATTTAATTTCGGTTTACTCTGATCGCCAGCCCGGCTCTAACTTTGATGTTAGCTCTATCGGGGGTGATTCTGCCTTCGAGTAAACCAGCCCAAGCTGAAGTTTGTCTTCTCGATACTAATGGGGACGGAACAGCCACCGATGGAACTGATACTACAGGTGGCGCAGCTAATAATACGGATACGAATTTAGCTTGTGGTATTGGTGCTACTGCTAATGGAGGTTCCGCAACAGCTATTGGCAGGGGGGCTCAGGCAACAGGAGCTAGAGCCACAGCTGTTGGACGGAATTCAGGAGCTACAGCTGATAATGCAACAGCTATTGGCCAAGATTCAGAGGCTAGTGCTTTAGATACGACTGCTGTTGGTCAGAGTTCTCTAGCTAACCAAGAGGATGCTACAGCTCTTGGTCGAAATTCAACGGCAGATGCAGTTCAAGCAACAGCTGTTGGTAGTCAAAGTGATGCAAGAGGAGAGAACTCAACAGCCGTTGGTTTTAATGCCACAGCTCCAACTGGTGGCACGCAAAATACGGCAATTGGTGCTGAAGCGAATGCAGGAAATACTGGCGGCAACTCAAACGCAACGTCTCTGGGCTTTGATGCAAACGCACGAGGTAATAATGGTACGGCAATAGGTGCAAATACAAATATTGCGGCTGGAGCCGAAAACGCTACTGTAATTGGAGAAGGGGCTTCTGCTTCAGGAGCAGGGGATCAAGGTGTAGCCATTGGACAAGGTTCTTCCGTAACTGGAGTGAACGGTATTGCCATTGGTTCAGGAGTCACAGCTGGTGCCAATGAGGTTGTTGTTGGTGCAGCTGGAGCAAGTGATTACTTTCTTCCGGGTTTAGGCGATGATGCTACAGCTGATGTGGATAATGATGAAATCATTTTTTATGATCCAGATACTGATCAACTGTTAACCGATGGCGGGGCTGTTGTTACTAGAATTAGTACCAATTCTTCGAACATCACCGCTAATAGCTCGAACATTACGGCCAATTCTTCGAACATCACGGCTAATAGCTCGAATATTACGGCCAACTCTTCGAACATCACGGCTAATAGCTCGAACATCACAGCGAATTCTTCGAACATCACGGCCAATTCTTCGAACATCACCGCTAATAGCTCGAATATTACGGCCAACTCTTCGAACATCACCGCTAATAGCTCGAATATTACGGCCAATTCTTCGAACATTACGGCCAATTCTTCGA